>JACRFO010000054.1 GCA_016217865.1 Candidatus Kerfeldbacteria bacterium
CCTCTTCAGTGATGATATCAGCAACGCGTTTGAGAACGCCATCGGCGCCAACGTGCGTCAGTTCAGTGTTGATACGTTTGAAGTCGTCAATATCAAAGACCGCGACGGTGACTGGCTCACCAGTCTCGCGAGTTTGGTACATCTCGTACTCTAACGCGTACTTCAACAGGTCAGAGCGCTGGACGCCCGTCTTTGGATCGCGGGCCGATTCTTTCATGATCCGATAAGCCTTTTCAATCGGTAGCCGACCAGCCTCGACTTCTTCACGTAACGTATAATCCGGGTGTGCTGCCAAGTAAGCATGGACGACGTGTTCGGCCCGCAAACTTAATTGCTCGGCCGATTCCGGCCGGCTACGACGCTCTGGCACTTCGTGGAGTTCAGGACGCATGGCCGGACCTTACACTCCCCTCGCCTGCTGGTCAAGTTCCTCGTTGACGAGAGCGTCAGCCGCCGCATTCGCTTCCCGCCGGATATGGTGGAAGCGCACACGCCCGATCTGATTGACGAGTTGGTGAATCTGCATCCACCACGGCGCCAGATCGGCGTTCTTCATCTTGTACTCGCGGCGCAGTTGTTTCACAATCAGCTCGCTATCGGCGTACAGATCAACCTCGGCTGGCCCATGGTCAACGACCCAGCGCAAGGCAGCGTGGACGGCCCGATATTCGGCTTGGTTGTTCGTCGTCTCTCCGATGTACTGGCTGAAACGAGTAACTGATTGATCGTTGGTCTCGATAACGACACCAATCGCTGCCGGTCCAGGGTTGCCGCGGGCGCCCCCGTCAGTGTGAATGGTGTACATCGTCATGAGCGACGTAAGTCAATGATCTTAAATTGGGGTTCCTTCCGTTCGCGCCAAACGTTCCACGATGCCTCCACCACTACATCGAGGTGTTGCCCCGGAACTAATTCCGCTCCCCGGGCGCCTTGTCGGAAGCCGATACAGCGGACCGTGACACCGTCTTGCTGAATCCCAAGACGGAGGTGTTGGCGTTGGGCCCCCGCTAAGGCGATTGATTGCACGTCAGCTTGTTCGATGAGAAACGTGGGTCGAGTATTTTCAATCCCATATGGTCCGAGCTCGGCCAGCACATCCAGCGCCTCGTCGGAGAAATCAGCCAACCGCGCTCGACCGTCAACGTGTAATGGTTTTTCCATTTTGACTTCCTTCAGGTCGCGACTGATGAACTCTTGGAACCACTGATGAAAGTCCGAACGCCCCTCCGCTTTTGCCAAGGTAAAACCGCAAGCTCCAGGATGACCGCCGAAACGGAGAAAGTGTTCCCGTCCGGCGTCCATCGCTTGCATGATGTCATACCCGGGAATGGAACGTCCGGAACCGACGATCTGCCCATCGTTCTCGGTCATGACCAGCACCGGGCGCCAGACCCGTTCCGCTAACCGTCCGGCGACGAGACCGAGAATACCGGGCGACCAATGACTAGCAAAAGCAACGTAGGCCGACTGTTCTCCGGCGGCTTGGATTTGTTCTAACGCTTCCGCGACAGCTAGTTCGGTGAGTTTCTGGCGATCGAGGTTGATCGCCTGGAGTTGGTTAGCAAGGTCACGGGCTTCGTCCGGCTGCTTGGTCAGGAGGAGGTGGAGTGCTAACGAGGCGTGGTGGAGCCGACCGGCGGCGTTGATGCGTGGGCCAATCTGAAAGCCGACCGTAAACTCATCTGCTTGTTCGATCTGCGTACCCATTACAGCAAACAACGCGCGGAGTCCGGGTCGGCGCGACTTTCGCAATACCTGCAAGCCATATCGGACCAGAATACGATTTTCACCACGCAGGGGCATCATATCGGCCACAGTGGAAATAGCCACGAGGTCAAGGAGCCATTTTTCCCAACCAACCGGCAGTTCGTGGTTCAGCGTTCGACCGTACTGTGTCCTCGCTAGTAAACCACGAGCGACAGTAAATGCCACTCCCGCCGAAGAGAGCGTCCGCGCCGGATACCGTTCGTCCTCGAAGACAGGATTGATGATGGCCGTGGCTGGCGGGAGTTCGGCTGGCTGGTGGTGGTGATCAATGACGATGACGTCGAGGCCACGCTGTCGAGCTAAGGAAATTTCAGCTACGTTGGTCGTACCGCAGTCAACGGTCACGAGCAACTGTGTCCCCTGATCGGCTAACTGGGCGACCGTTTCGGTCCGCAGGCCATACCCTTCGGCCAACCGCTCGGGCAAGTACCAATTGACCTTCGCCCCAAGCGCTTCGAGCGTCTCGACCATCAGCGCCGTTGACGTCACACCATCAGCGTCATAGTCGCCGTAAATTGTGATCTGTCGTTGATCGGCAATAGCGTGGATAATCGTTTCAACCGCTGTGTCCATCTGCTGAAACTGAAACGGGTCGCCGAGCTGATCGTAAGCCGGTTGGAGGAACTGTTCGAGTTCCGCCGCCGATTGCACCCCGCGCCGCCACAAGACCTGTCTGACGAGAGGCGGCAGGTTCAGGTGCGCTTGATGAAAATCGTTCGGGGCGGCGTCGCCGATAATCCAGGTGTGGTCCATTACGTGTAGTGAGTCAGCAGGTCGGACAAGTCGCGCGATGAGTGTTGCTCCACGAGCGGGCCGTTGTGCAACTGCTCAAAACGGTCCTCGAGTGTCGGTTTGTCCGCCTGGTAGAAGACGCCGATGGGCAGCTGGTCTGGTCCACTGGTTGCCTGTTGCCACGCTTGGAGGCGATTGTGTGGATCGTGCTGCAGCGTGTCGAGTTTGACGATCCGTTCGTAAAACCAGGAATACGTATTGAGGTGATTGAAAGTCACGCAGGGTTGGAGGATGTCGATGAAACTGAAGCCGCGGTGTTTGATGCCTTGAACGATGAGCTGTTGGAGGTGTGGAACATCCCCGGCAAAACCGCGAGCCACAAACCCGCAATCGGTCGCGATGGCTAAGGAGAGCGGATTGAGCGGTTCATCCGGATTGCCAAATGGCGTCGAACTCGTATGGAACCCCTGCATTGATGTCGGTGAAGCTTGGCCCTTCGTTAAGCCGTACAGTTGATTATCGTGGACAAGGTACGTAATGTTCGGGTTCGCGCGCATGGTGTGAATGAAGTGCGCTAATCCCTCACCATACCCGTCGCCATCACCACCAACAACGATCGTCGTCAATCCGTGGTTCGCCAAGGCGATCCCCTCCGCCACCGGTAACGCCCGACCATGCAGTCCATGAAAACCGTAAGCCCGAACGAAGTTCGCTTGGTTGCCGGCGCAACCGATCCCAAAGACGACGACGAGATCATGCGGTGCCAAGCCAAGTTCAACTACGGCACCTTTCAGGGCCGTCCAAATACCGAAATCACCACATCCAGGACACCAGGTCGGTGTTTGGTGCGTTTCGAAATCGCGAATGGTGTGTTTCGTGGCCATGGTTTAATGCATGATAGCTTGGAGCTCGGTCACCAACTCATCCGGATCAAATGGCCGACCGTCATAGCGTCGGATGTGGTGATCGAAATCGTGACCGGTCTGCTCTTTGATCCAACCAGCCAACTGGCCGCTCTGGTTCGCCTCAACCATAATCGTTTGGGTACAGGCCCGGAGGCGCTCACCGAGGCCGGGTGGGAGCGGGTTGATGAAGGTGATCGGCAGAATGTTACAGGTGGCAATCCGCTGGTCAGCGAGCTGTTGGACCGCTTCACGCACTGGTCCGTAGCTGGATCCCCAGGTCACGATGGTCAGGTCAGCTTTCCCTGGTCCGATCAGCTCCGGGGTTGGGAGGGATGCTGCAAGTGTTTGACGTTTCCGTTCGCGACGGTCCATCTGACCGAGTCGGATATCCGCATCCTCGTTCGAAAAACCAAATTCGTCGTGTTCATCAGAGTTCGCGAGGAAGAGACCGTCAGCCGTGCCCGGCAGCGTTCGTGGTGAAACGCCATCCGTACTGTCAATTCGGTAACGGCGAAACGCAGTTTCCTTTTTCAGTTCCGACGCCGATGCAATCAGGCCACGATCAATGGGGATCTTTGGTATGGGCAGATCAACCGCGGCGTGCATTTCCGCTAGGTACTTGTCCGTCATGACGATGACTGGCGTTTGATACCGATCGGCCAGATTAAACGCTTGTTGGATCATGGTGACACACTCGGTTGGCGTGGTCGGGGCCATCACAATTTTCAAAAAATCTCCTTGGGAAGCATGAAGCACTTGGCGCAGGTCGCCTTGTTCCGTCCAAGTAGGTAGGCCGGTCGACGGACCGCCGCGTTGGGCTTCGATGATGACCAGGCCGACTTCTGTCATTCCGGCCAAGCCAACAGCTTCCGTCATCAGTGAAAATCCTCCACCCGCCGTGCCGCACATGGCTCGAACACCAGTATAGGCCGCCCCAATTGTCTGGTTGATCGCCGCAATTTCGTCTTCACTGTGCCGCACGACCAACCCTTCGGCCGGACCGTGTTCGGCCAAGAAGTGGAGGAGCGATGAGGCTGGCGTCATCGGGTAGGCCGCGTAGAACTGGCAACCAGCCTGGAGGGCACCAATGGCTAACGCATCATTCCCGGTCACGAGCATGCGCGCTGGAGCAGATTTCTGTAGCACAATATCCCACGGGAAGAGATCGGCTTGGCGGGCCGTAATTGCGTCGTAACCGGCTTGCAATACCCCCAGGTTCAGTTTGACTATCGCCTCGCCCTTCGCTGAAAAAGTGTCACTGACAACGGCTCGCGGCAGGTTCAAGTCAAGTCGGAGCAGACCGAAGGTCGCGCCAAGCGCAACCGTGTTGCGCATCAGTTTCTGCCCACCAGCCGCCCGGGCTAAGTCTTCGAGTGGCAAACTGATGATGTGCACGTCCCGCCGATCGACATCCATCGGATTGAACCCAGTAAAAGAGATGTCTGTCGAATCGTAGACGATAACGCCGTTGGGCGTCAGCTCATTCACGTGGCGGTCTATTGTTTCGCGGTTCAGTGCCACGAGGATATTGACCGGTCGGCGGTGCGACCAGAGCGGTTTCGCTGAAACGGTTACCTGGTCGGTGTTGTGACCGCCGCGTATGAGAGACGGATATTCCGGGTAATCAATGACGTACAAACCCGCGCGAATGCAGGTCTTCGCGAACATTTCACCGGTCGACATGATGCCGAAACCGGCTTCACCGCCAATCTTCCATGTTAATTCATTGGCTATTGGTTTCATGTCGGTTCAGTCTACCATCGGGGCGACCGCATCCGCAATCGCTTGTTCTTCGTCGGCAGCCACAACAACTGTACGCAACCCATGCGCCGCGGGAAGATGGCGTATGACTTGGGAACGGACCCACGAATTCTGGCCGATTGCTCCGGTCCAAATGACCGCGCGAACATCAGGAAGCAACCCAATGTACATGCTCAAGTACCGTTGGATATCGTGAATGAAGAGCGCCAGTGCCAGGTGGGCGTGATCACGTTCTGCCTCACTCCAACGTCGGCGCGGCCAACCAGTAACCGGATGACCAGCCGCGCCAAGAATGTCGCGCATATCGCGTAAGCCAGTCATACCAAACAACCCAGATTCCTGTTCGAGCAGCCTGGTCACCCGCCGCACGGACATCTTGGCATGTTGTTGGAGGTAGAGTGGAATGGCTGGATCAATATCGCCAGACCGCGTCGACATCGCTAAACCTTCAAGCGGGGTAAAGCCCATACTCGTTTCCACCGGCCGACCGTGCCGCCAGAGCGTCATGCTGCAACCGGCTCCGAGGTGCAATGTCACCGCATTCAACCGTTCTACCGGGAGACCGAGGTGACGGGCACCTTGGCGTAACGCCCACGTATGGGAAATGCCGTGGAAACCGTACTTGTAGACGTGGTACTTCTCGACAATATCAAAAGGCAACGCGTACTGTTTCGCCACGAGCGGAAGTCGACTGTACGCAGCCGTATCGAAGACACCCCAGTGCTTGGCCGACGGCCAGAGTTGTGTGGCGAATGTAATCGCCTGGAGTGCCAGAGGCATATGTAGCGGTGCCAATGGCACCAGTCGGCGCAACTGTCGCAGTTGGGCTGACCGCAGCCGTGTCGGGCGCTTGAACAGTGTGCCGCCGTGAACGATGCGGTAAGCGATGTCCGTCGGCATGAGGTGCAACTGCCGAAGCACATGTTCCATTGCCCGTAGGGCGCCGACAGTGCTTACCAACCGCATCGTCCGCGTCGTGGTCTGGCGATCAGCGGTTAAGGTAATCCGGGCTTGTCTGCCAAAGTGATCAATCTCTCCGCGGACGACGAGATGGTGTCGCTGCCAAACTGCAAACTTCAACGACGATGAGCCGAGGTTGACGACGAGGAGAGTTGTCTTGCGAGGCGTCATGGCGTGATCTGACCGAGTGTGTTCGGACCAATGCCGAAAGCATTGGCTTCATCGGTATCAACGTGGAGTTGCCACTGGAACGACGGATCGACCCGGACCAAGACCTGGTGCATCTGGCCGCCACGAGGGCCGGACACCGTAACTGTCACCAGATCGTCGGGGTGTAAACCGTGGGCCGCCGCTTCCGCCGGACCGGCGTGGATGTGGCGTTGTTGGAGGATCGCCGCAGAACGCGTCATGCGGCCACGCGGGCCGATGATATCGATCGGGGCGGCCTGTTCGAGGTGGCCTGACTCCGCAAGCGGCGCGGCCACGCCCAGCCGAAGGGCGTCGGTCTGCGCCAGCTCCACCTGGGTGTAATCACGGAATGGGCCAACAATGGCCACGCGTTCGATCACGCCCTTCGGCCCCTGGAGTGTCACCCGTTCTGACGCGACGAACTGCGGAACTTGCGAGATCGGTCTGGCCACGGTTGGCCCGCCACCGCCAAAGAGCGTTCGCCAGTCAGCGGCGGTGAGATGGATGTGTCGGGCGGAAACTTCGATTGGAATGGTGGTCATTATTCGAGCAGGTTATGTCCAGTCATCGTCGCCGGTTGCGGCAAACCGACTAACGCGAGCAGTGTCGGCGCAACATCAGCCAGGACACCAACTGGAGTCAGCGATGATAAGTCACGCATCGGTGGATGGTACCGCTGCAGGTACCGAGCTGGCAGATCGTTCGCCACGATGATGAGTGGGACAGGGTTAGCCGAATGCTCCTTACTGATTTCGCCGGTCTGGGGATCAATTTTCGATTCCGCATTACCGTGATCGGCCGTCACCATGACCAGTCCGTTGATCGATAGCGTCGCGTTAACGATTTGACCGAGGCAGTCATCAATACACTCAACAGCCTTGATCGTCGCTGGCATATTACCCGTGTGTCCGATCATATCTGGGTTGGCGAAATTGATGACCAGGAGTCCGTACTGACCTGTGTTCAGGGCTTGTAACACCCGATCGGTTATTCCGCGGGCGCTCATCTCTGGCTTTTGGTCGTAGCTTGGGACCGATGGAGAAGGGACTAGCGTCCGTTCTTCACCTGGGAAAGCGGCTTCGACACCGCCGTTGAAGAAAAAGGTCACGTGGGCATATTTCTCCGTTTCCGCCGCATGGAGCTGCTTCAAGTCAGCGTCGCTGTACACTTTCGCCAGCGGCTCGGTCACCTGCTCCGGTGGAAAGGCAATCGCTACAGGTAACTCCTTCTCGTACTCAGTCATGGTGACGAAGACCAAGTCTTTCAAGTAATTGGCGCGTTGAAATTTTTCGAAACCAGGCAAGACGAATGATTTCGTTAACTGCCGGGCGCGGTCTGAACGGAAGTTGAAACAGATCACCGAGTCATGATCGCCGATGGTTGTCGCCGGTTGCCCGTCCCGCACCAGGACGGTCGGAACGAATTGCTCATCGTAAACGCCCTTGGCGTACGATTCTTGAATCGCGACGAGGGGGTCGAGCGCCGTTGGTCCCTGGCCGAGGGCCATGGCGTTGTAGGCAGCCTCGGTTCGATC
>JACRFO010000055.1 GCA_016217865.1 Candidatus Kerfeldbacteria bacterium
CCAAGACCACGCCAGCAGCGAGTCCTCCGGCCAATGCCCGAAGCGGGTAGCTGAGAGCCAGTCCGAAATATCCGCCACCGCGTCCATCGACCACGGCGGCGACTGCCTCGGATTGTGAGACGCTAAGGTGAACTAAGGCCGTGCTACTGAAAATGAATAAGCCTAGTCCGACGTACGATGATGTACGCAGGGTAATTCGACCAGGAACAAGGTAGACATATCCGACGATGACGAGGATAACCGGGACAAGATAGCGGAGACTACCGAGAAGACGGGTTAACATCAGGTCAATGCCATTTCCGAGCGCTCCGGCCAGACCAAACAAACTCAAGAACAAAATCGCGGCCACGGTAAACAGCACCACGACCGTGATTCCGTGCCGGGTGTCGTCTTTCAATGGTTCCGGCCGCTGCTTCGGTTCCTCGTCGCTGCGCTTCCGGGAAGGGACTGATTGCTCTCGATTCGGGGTTGGCATAGCAATGAAAAGCTTACATACTATACCATATTTTTCGGTATTAGAAAAGACAAAAAAAGCCATTTAAGGTACAATTATCGACACACCATGAAGAGGAAAATTCCACTCCTGACAGCCAGCGCCATATTAATCTTCGCGCTGTTTTCTGGACGATACAATGGCCAAGCGGCCGATATTGTCGATGCATTAGATCAGCCGGCCATTCTTCGAAATGACTTCCAAGCCGCGCTAATAAAGGCCGCCGGCCAACAAAATATCCCCACCGAGGCCACCTCAATGATCAATGGCCAACTTGGAGAAACTAGTAACCTCGAATTCGGCAGCTTTGCAGCGCTGAGTGCACCAGACAATGCTGGATGGCCGCATACCGCACTGTATGGCGGCCCCAATAGCTCCGGCTGGCCGATGGTTGGCGTCTTATCGGATTCCCGACCGGGACCGACCGAACCGCTCAACGATGCCGTGATCAGCGCCTACGCCCGTTTTCCACACGTCATCCTGCCGGCGATGCCCCTAGCCGACACTCGACCCGATATTATCGTCGGGCTGCGCCAACGAAATCCTAATATCCGGATTCATGCCTATGTCATGGGGTCTACAACGTGGTGTCCGCAAGATAGCAATGGCAATATCTCTTACCCGAGTAATACTTACTATCGCGACTATTACCTCGCCGTCACAAGCCAAGACCCGAGCTGCGCTTCAACCAGCGGCCGGTTCCTTTGGATGCAGGATGGGACGCGTGCAGATCTAGCACCATACAGTCTTGGCATCAACGTCAACTTAGCCCACCGCATTCAAAACCCAGACGGCTCGTACACCTACGACGTGGCCGAGGCACTGGCGAACACGATCTACGAATATGCCCGAGCTGGCCGAAATTGGGACGGCATATTTATCGATGTATATTGTCCGGGCATTATGTGGTTGGAATACCTCGGACCGTTCGATTATGCCCGGGCTGGATATGGCAACGATAATACCCTGCTTGCAAATAAAAACGCCTTTGATCTAGGCTGGCAGGCTGGCCACCAGCGGCTTGCGGACCGACTCCGGGAGTTGGCGATCGCCGACAATCATCCCGATTATCCGATAAGCGGAAACTGCGGCCAGGCGCCCACGCGTCTTCAGACACCGTTGAACGGTTGGATGCGCGAAAATTTCCCCTTTCAAAACGGCGGGACATTCTATTCGAATATGGTTACCTGGCCGTGGGGCTTTCTCCATCAAGATCAAAACTTCCGCGATCCCCAATTCAATTACATTTTCACCGCGGCTAATTGGAGCGGTGGGCTGACAAACAATCCGAATGATGAACAGTACAACTCATCCAACCAAAGGAAAATGCGTTTCGGACTCGGCAGCGCCGCACTGGGCAATGGCTGGCACGCCTTCCACGAATCCAGTGGCGCTCCGGCGATGGGGTACTGGTTCAACTGGTGGTATGACGAGTACGGGGTGAATACGTTGGTGCCGCAGTCCGACCCAAACTGGGGTCGCGCGGCCAATGGCGCGGCCTATAACGGCTGGCTCGGACAGCCGGTTACCGACAGCTACCAGATGATCACTACGGATTTTTCGAGTTCACCCGACCTCTTAACAACGAATCAAGGTTTTGAAACAGCCGGGGCGTCACCCACTCAATTGATCGGTTGGAATGTTGGTGCCAACGGCGGATCGCAGGTTGTCGTAACCCGTGATACAACTACCGCAGCCGAAGGGACGGCATCAGTCAAAGTTCACATCGACCAACTCGGCGAAGTGGAGGGGAACATCTCCTTGGCACCGGCAACGACCTTTGCGATCGCTGCATATCAGCAATATAGCGTCACCTTTTGGGCTAAGGCGTCAACGCCACGACCGGTCGTGCTATCAATGACGTCGAATACATGGCCGGCGCCGAGCGTTCCGGTCACAACCGAATGGAGGCGCTTCCAAGTCCAAACAAAATCGATCGCCTCGTCGAGTACCGGGTATCTCGTATTTACCCTTGGCCAGTCGACCGGTGATATCTGGATCGATGATGTTCACGTTCAGGCTGGTGCTTCGAGCATGTTTCGCCGCGACTTTGACAATGGCATCGTGCTCCTCAATGCCACCGATACGCCGCAGACCTTCCAGCTCGAAAAACCATATCGAAAAATCCTTGGAACGGTAAATCCAACTTTGAATGACGGTTCACGAGTGACCTCAGTGACTCTGCCTGGTATTAATTCTGGCGGCGGGGTCGGTGACGCGATCTTCTTAGTCGAAATTGACGAAACAGCGCCCGCCCAGATACTTGATCTAACGGCCGGATCTCCCTAGCGCCGCATTCCATCTTAGAGATCGCACCATACTCCAACCGGAGCGAAGATTTAAGAAAGGGGGTGATACGCATGAAAATGAACGCACTCGATTGGCTTTTCATGGCCTTGCTCATTGTTGGCGGACTCAATTGGGGCCTGGTCGGATTTTTCAAATACGACCTGGTAGCCACCCTCGTCGGTAAGGAATTCGGCGAGGTCACGACCCTGTCGCAGATCATTTACGCGCTCGTCGGCGTCTCGGCCCTCTACATGATTTTCCGCCCGATGATGAAATCCAGCCCGAAGCCAATGCCGCCTCAAGTCGGTATGAACCAATAGAAAACAAAATCTTCCACAGCCTACGCCTTAGGGCGTGGGCTGTGCGTTGTCTGTTTAATGTTATAATACCCATGCTGATATGCGCATTAATAACGGACGATCGTCATGACCAAACAATTCGCCATCGTCGTCGGCTGGGTATTGATCATCACTGGGACGGTCAATTTCTTCATTTCCTCGGCGAATGAACTGAAGATCATGCCGGCCCATGCGATCATACATATCGCCGCCGGGATGATCGGGGTGTTTTTCCCGAAGAACCACAAAGGATTCACAAAATGGGTCGGGATCAGCGCCGTCGGGTTGGCGATGATCGGCTTCGCCGGCGCCGATCGGCTTACTAAGTTCATCGACTTGCCAAACGGCTTTAACTACATCCACGCCGTCGTCGGAATCGCCGGCCTGTTCGTCTACTTTGGCGCCCGCGATAAGGGCGCAGCCGGTGTCGCATC
>JACRFO010000056.1 GCA_016217865.1 Candidatus Kerfeldbacteria bacterium
CGAGGTAACGGGTCAGAATATCGCCAACGTTCAAACGGAAGGGTTTTCACGGCAGGAGGTGTCGTTCGAAGCGACATCGCCCCGGTCCACGGGTCAGGGTATTTTGGGCACTGGCGTAAAAATAAGCGCTATCCAGCGGGCGCACAACCAGTTTATATTCGGTCAGATTACTGACGAAGAAATCGTCAAGAACAATTATACCGTCCGGAAAGACTCTTTCGATCAACTGGAGGTGCTGTTCAATCAAAATACGGGCGGGGATTTGAGCGGCGCTTTGAACAATTTTTTTGCGAGCGTCCAGGATCTTTCGACAAACCCCACCGGGCTGGCGGAACGCGCGACGATGCTGGCGCGCGGGCAAAGTCTTGAGTTGGGGCTCAACCAGATGAGGCAGAAGTTGTTTCAGCAACAGCAAAATCTGGATCAAACCGTCGATACTAAAATAACCGAAATCAACAATCTGACTACACAGATAGCCGCGCTCAACAAGAATATTCATGGGAGTGAGACGGGGACGCTCAGCGCCAACGATTTGCGAGACCAGCGTGACAAGTTGATTCGAACGCTTTCGCAAAAAATCGACGTCAACATAATGAGCGAGGTAAACGGCCAGATGAGCCTGACCCTCAAAAACGGACGCGCTTTGGTTCTGGGAAACACGGCTTTTACGGTAAGCGCGCAAGTGAACGGCGACAATAACGGGTTCAAAGATGTCATGCTGGACGATGGCGCCGGTAATCGGACAAATGTCACTTCCATCATTCAAGGCGGGGAACTGCGCGGGTTGATAGATATGCGGGATACGGAAGTCGGCAAGGTTCGCGACCAACTAGACCGGCTGACGGCCGGGTTTGTGCGGGAGTTCAACCGGGTCCACCAAAACGGGCAAGGGTTGGACGGTCAGACGGGGAGAAACTTTTTCACGCCGCTTTCAGCGACGGTTCTGGTCAATACGAACAACACCGGTAGCGGCAATGTTGCCGTGGCCAACGCAAGCCCGGCGACCGCATCGGTGGACAAGTATGAGTTTACCTTCACCGCCGCGAACACGGTGTCTCTCAGGAACCTGACTACGGGACAGGCTTCCGGAACATTTACATTTGCGACGGGAACCGCGTTCAACGTGGCGGTAGGACTGGCGGTGACGATCACGGGTTCCGCGGCGGTGGGCGATCGGTTTCGGTTCTCCCTTTCGGAGAACGCGTCGAGCACTGTCTCCGTGGACAGTCAGATTGTATCCGACACGAGGAAGATTGCGGCTGGCAAGACCTCGCTCAGCGATGGTGGCAACGCGTTGGATCTGGCGGCCTTACAGAGGGCGTTTAACTTTGACGGCACCAGCATGACGAGAGCGGGTTCGGGGTCGTACACGTTTAACGATTTTTATTCTTCCATCGTGGCCAACCTGGGTGTGTCGTCGCAGACGACGCAGACGACTCTGACCGAGCAGGAAGGTATTTTGACGCAACTTAAAAACCGGCGCGAGAGCTCCGACGGGGTTTCTCTTGACGAGGAAATGATCAACATGGTCAAGTTTCAGCAGGCGTATAACGCGTCGGCGCGGGTGTTGAGCGTGGTCAACGATTTGTTCACCACACTTCAGAATAAGATCTAGCGGTACACGGACAGGCGATCAATGGTGAGTGAAGGAGAACAGTTATGGTAGAGCGGGTAACCAATCAAGCGATGCAAAGCACCGCGCTCAGCAATATTTTCCGGATCACCGAGGGTTTGGCGAAAACGCAGAACGAAATCTCCTCGGGCAAGAGAATCAGCAAGGCATCGGACGATCCGGCGGGATCGCGGATCACCATGCAAATGCAGACGACCATTGCCCAGGTCAAACAGTATGTCCGCAATATCGACACCAACCAGCTTTTGCTTGGAGCGGGCGATAATGCCCTCGGTTCCATAGGGACGACCCTGATACGCGCCAAGGAACTGGCGGTCGCCCAACTCAACGGTTCGGGTTCTTCGCAAACACGGCAGTACACTGCGGCCGAGATCGACAAACTCATCTCGCTGACGTTGCAAGCGGCCAATACAAATGTAAAAGGCCAGTATATTTTTGCCGGGACGAATGCGACGGTGGCGCCTTTCAGCGCCAGCGCGTCGGGAACGGTGTACACCGGGACTTCGGAAAATTTGCAGATTGAAATCGCCGGCGGATACAAGGTAAGCCTCGCGTTGCCAGGTTCTCAGGTTTTGGGAACGGATCTCAACCCGACTCTTTCAAATGCTACCTTGCTCTCGAGTCTCAATGCCGGGGCAGGGGTTCCTGCAGGTTCGTTTACCATCAACGACCGGGCGGGAAACAGAGCGACAATCAATGTCACGGCGGGAATGACGGTGGGAAACGTATTGTCCGCGATCAACGGGTCCGGACTCAAGATCAACGCGTCCATCAACAGCAAGCAAAACGGCATCCTGCTTACCGATACGA
>JACRFO010000057.1 GCA_016217865.1 Candidatus Kerfeldbacteria bacterium
CTCCAGGACTGGAGGCTGCACGCCAACCCGACCGACGGCACGAACAGCCCCACCGCCCTGACCGACTCCAACGCCATCCAGGTGGGGGCGCTCGCCGCCATCAGTGTTCCAGAAACTGAGATCGCCTACGGCTCCCTTGCCTTGGGCGCGGACTCGGCGACCCAAACCACCACATTCCAAAATGTGGGCAACCAGGTGATCGATGTGACGGTTCAAGGCACCGACATGACCTCTGGCAGCAATACCCTCGTCGCTAGCCAGGAAAAGTTCCATCACACCAGCTCGACCTTCGATTGGGCTTCAGGCGGAGGCTTTTCGCTCACCACCACCACCCCTGTCGCGGGGAACGAGACGAACGGATGCCTGAACCGCGACCTCGCGGTCCGCGCGGTTCATGGCACCGGAACCGAGGACGAGGCGATCTATTGGAAGCTGCGTGTTCCCAGCGCCCAGGCCTCCGGCACCTATGCCGGCACGACCCATGTGGGGTCGATCGCTTCGACTGCCTGCACGGGAACCCTCTATTAAATCTTTATTTTTCACCTGAGGCTCAAATCCAATTTCATTTTCCGGCCTTTCCCCGTTTTTTCAATTGTCCTTATCGGGATATTTGGCATGGGTTCGTTTGCGTTGGCCGTCCCAAAGGGGGTCACCATTCAGAACGCCGCACCCGCCTTCACCGCTGGACCCTCGGACGGCGGATCCGACTCCACCGCGCCCACCAACGTGGGATCCAACGTGACTTTCACGGCCACGGCCACCGATTCGAACAACGAGCAATATTATTTGGCGGTTTGCAAATCGAATTCGGTGACCGCAGGCAACAACGCCGCCCCCACCTGCCCAGGAGGCAGTTGGGCCATCAGCGCGGCCACCACCAGCGGCGTGGCCATCACCCCGATCACCTACACCACCCTTGTCGGCGACGCCTCTTCGAATGCTTGGTACGCCTTCGCGTGCGACAAAGTCGTGGGTGGGGGATCTTGCTCCTCCATGAGCCAGGGCGCCAGCACCACGGGTTCGCCGTTTGCAGTGAATCACCAACCTGTGATTGGAACCGTCAAACTTGGCTCCGCTTGTGATTCCACTACTTCGGTTGATCCCGGGAACAGTCGGAGCGCAATCACCACGACCGATTTCAGTGGCGCGAATGACGAAGCCTATGCCATGACCATGCAGTCCGACGGAAAGTCCGTGGTTGCCGGCAAGAGCGGCAACAATTTTGCCCTGGCTCGGTACAACGCCGATGGCACACTGGACACCACCTTTGACACGGATGGCAAAGTGGCAACGCCCATCGGAACGGCTTACGCCGTCGCCGTCCAATCCGACGGTAAGATCGTGGCCGTTGGAGTTTCCTCGGGCAGCACCTTCACGGTGGCCCGCTACAACGCGAACGGCTCGCTGGACACCTCGTTCGACACGGACGGGATTGCCACGACTCTCATCGGATCGTATGGTTTCGCACGCGCGGTGGCGATCCAGTCCGACGGCAAGATTGTTGTCGCGGGGCAAACTTTCAATGGCAGCGACTACGATTTTGCCGTGGCCCGCTACAACACGAACGGCTCGCTGGACACCTCGTTCGATACCGATGGGATCCAGACCACCGCCTTCGACACCGGAGAGGACTCCGCTTACGGCCTCGCCCTCCAAACGGACGGGAAGATTGTAGTGGCGGGACTGGTCTCCATTTCCAGCATTGCGGAATTTGGAATCGCCCGCTACAACACCAACGGCTCGCTGGACACCGGTTTCGACACGGACGGAAAAGTGGCCACCCTGATCGGAACCCAGGGTAGTTGGGCCTATTCTGTCGCTATTCAGCCCTCCGACCAGAAGATCGTGGTCGGCGGCTCGTCACGAATCTCCGGTTCCCACTGGATTTTCGCCACCGCCCGCTACAACACCAACGGCTCGCTGGACACCGGTTTCGACACGGACGGCATGAACACCGTCGAGTTCGAAACCAGCTGGGGCGAGGACCTCTATTCCATTGCCCTGCAGTCCGACGGCAAGATCGTCGGCGTGGGCAGGAATTACAACAATACCAGCAACTACCTCGACCTCGCGGTCGCTCGGTTCAACGCCAACGGCTCGATCGACACCAGTTTCGACACGGACGGCAAAACAACCATTTCCCTTGGAAACTACGACACAGAAGGGCACGGCGCGGCGGTCGACCCGAGTGGGAATATTTTGGCCTCGGGTTGGTCCGACACCGCTACCACGCGCGATTTCGGACTCGTTCGCTACACCACCGCCGGGGCGCTCGATAACCTCTCGGGCTATGTCTGCGCGCAGGCCGGGATCACGGATTCAGACCCCTCCGACACGGTCGACATGTTCGTTTGCTCCACCAACTCGTTCAACGGAACGACGTGCTCGTCCACGACCTTGTGCGCGATCACCGATGTCACCACGGGCGGCAGCGCCCAATGCATCGCCTACGGACAGGTTCCCATCCCCACGGCGTCCGGAAGCTATTCCGTTTATGTATTCCTAAAAGATAGTTTCGGATTTGCCAGCTCTGGAAGCACCCAATCCTACACCGTCACCAACGTGGCGCCCACGATCAGCGCCTCGACCCAGTACACGGTCAGCAACATCACCCTGGTCGCGGGCTCCTCCGTCGCCCCCTCCTACTCCGTCATCGTCACCGACAACAACGGCGGCAGCACCATCTCCGCGACCACGGGCGTCCTGTACGACGACGACGCCATCAACCTGGCCGGCGGGACCTGCTCCGCGAACGAGAAGAACTGCTACCCCGGCGTCTCCTGCACCCCGGGCACCGCCACGGGCGCCGACCGGACCTTCACCTGCGGGTTCACCGTCTGGTTCAACGCCAACTTCTCGGACTCGGCGCTCCAGGACTGGAGGCTGCACGCCAACCCGACCGACGGCACGAACAGCCCCACCGCCCTGACCGACTCCAACGCCATCCAGGTGGGGGCGCTCGCCGCCATCAGCGCCATTGGTGTTTCCGAAGCCTCGATAGCCTATGGCTCGCTGTCTGTGGGCACGGCCTCTTCGAGCGGAGTCCTGACCACGCTTCAAAACGCCGGCAACCAGATTTTGGATGTCTTGATTTCCGGCACCGATATGACGTTCGGCAGCAAGACTATTCCCAAGGAACAGCAGAAATTCCATGAAACCAGCTCCACCTTCGACTGGACTTCAGGCGGTGGCTATGTCTTGATCGCCAGCCCGCCAAGTGCCGGCACCGAAACCAACGGTTGCCTGAACCGCGACCTCGCGGTCCGCGCGGTGCACAATGTCGCCACCGAAGACGAATCCATCTGGTGGAAGCTGATGGTTCCCTTGAGCCAGGCCTCGGGAACTTATTCCGGAAGCAATACCATCGCCGGCGCCACCAGCGCCACTTGCACGGGGACGCTCTACTAAAGAAGGCTCAAGCGAGAGTCTCAAGTGGGGGGCTCAATAGTAAAATTTACAATATACAACAGTTTAAAATCTGTTCCCGAACTTGAGACTTGGGACTCTTGTTGGTGGTATACTTTCGGCATGAAAATCGGTTTCGACATTTCGGCCCAGAGCTTGCCCCGGAGCGGGGTGGGGCAGTACCAGCACCAGCTGATTCGCCATTTGCTGAAAATCGATTCCAAGAACGAGTATTTGCTCTACGGTTTCAATGTCCGCAACCGGAAACGGCTTGAGGCCGTGCGGTTCGATGCGCCGAACTGCGAAACACGCGTGATCCCCATTCCGCAACGCCTTATCACCCTGTCGTGGATGGCGTTTCGCGCCCCGGCGTTGGATCGCATTGTGAAGGGATGCGACGTTTACCAGGTTTCCGAAATCAGCATCCCTCCGATTCGAAAGGCGAAGCGGGTGGCTTTTGTGCACGATTTGACCACACTGCTTTTCCCCCAATTCCATGTGCCGACCAATGTGTTCGTGCATCGACAACGGTTCGAACGGCTTCACGAAGTGGATGCCATCCTCACCAATTCCGAGACCACCAAAAAAGATGTGATTGAGCATTTGGGGATTCGTCCTGAAATGATCCATGTGACCCCGTTGGGCGCGGACGGGTCCTTCCAGCCCCTCGCCGATGCGCTTGTGACACCCGTATTGAATCGGCTCGGACTCCGAAAACCCTATCTATTGTTTGTGGGCACCTTGGAGCCACGCAAAAACGTGGAAACCCTGATCCTGGCCTTCAATGCGCTCAAGGAAAAGGACGGCATTCCCCATCAATTGGTCTTGGCGGGGCAAAAGGGATGGCTTTGCGAACCGATTCTGCGGGCGATCGAAACCTCTCCCTACCGATCTGACATCGTTCAAACGAATTATCTGGAGGAAGGGGATTTGCCCGCCCTGATGAACGGCGCGGAGGCGTTCGTCTATCCTTCCTTTTATGAAGGTTTTGGCTTGCCGGTTCTGGAGGCCATGCAGTGCGGTACGCCTGTGGTCACCTCGACGGTTTCCAGCCTGCCCGAAGTCGGGGGCGATGCCTGCCTGTACGCCGACCCGCATTCGTTCGAGGATCTCGCGGTTCGGATTCGAATGGTTCTCCAGAGCGCGGATTTGCGAAAAATCATGACGGAGAAGGGGATTGCCCGTTCCAGGCAATTTTCATGGGAACAGTGCGCGAGAAAGACGCTGGCGGTGTATGAGAGTTTAAAATAGTGCACAATACCCAGGATTCAGAAATCAGCGCCCTTCTATCGGCTGACTCCTGCACCCTGTTTTCCGAGTTTTTTTTTGGCGTTTAGGTGTTGAATTTAGGAGCTGTTTATGC
>JACRFO010000059.1 GCA_016217865.1 Candidatus Kerfeldbacteria bacterium
GGACAGGATCGGGAAGTGATTTCGATTCGGGGAGCGCGGGTCCACAACCTGCAGAACATTGACGTCGATATCCCCCGCAACAAGCTGGTTGTCCTGACCGGGCTGTCAGGGTCGGGAAAATCATCCCTGGCGTTCGATACGATATACGCCGAAGGTCAGCGCCGCTACGTCGAATCCCTGTCCGCTTATGCGCGGCAGTTCTTAGGATTGATGGATAAACCGGACGTTGATCAGATTGATGGTTTGTCGCCGGCGATTTCGATCGACCAGAAAACGACATCGCATAATCCACGCTCGACCGTTGGCACGGTCACCGAAGTGTACGACTACCTCCGATTGCTCTACGCCCGCGTCGGCATACCGCACTGTCCGCAGTGTGGGCGGCCGGTGTCGAAGCAAACGATTGACCAAATTCTCAAGCAAGTGCTCGGATTGCCGCGGGGTACAAAAATCGCCATCCTCGCGCCGCTCATTCGTGATCAGAAAGGGGAACACAAGAACCTCGTCAACGACGTCCGCAAAGCCGGGTTCGTTCGATTGCGTTTCGATAAACAGATCTACAGCTTGGAAGAAGTAGAAGACCTGAAGGTCGACAAGCAGAAGAAGCACAACGTTGAAGTCGTCGTTGACCGGCTCACCCTCGGCGTTGACGACCAGGAGAAGAATGAGGATAACAAAACTCGGATTTACGATTCGATCGAGACCGCCCTTGATTTGGGCGAGGGGTTGGTCATCATCCATCGCGATGACAACAACAACGACCTGTTGTTTTCTGAACACTTTGCCTGTGCTTACGACAACATCTCTCTTCCGCCGATTGAACCGCGGAGTTTCTCATTCAACAACCCCCACGGCGCCTGTCCGGACTGTACCGGTCTCGGAACGAAACTCGAAATTGATCCTGACCTGGTGCTTCCGAACCGTCGGTTGAGCTTGGCAGAAGGTGCGATTCGGCCATGGTCGCGGACGAGCGCCAATCAAACCTGGTACTTCCGGGTGCTGGAAGCAGTCGCTCGTGAACATAGCTTTTCGACGCGTGTGGCCGTTGATAAATTGAGCACTAAGCACCTCAACCTCGTGCTCTATGGAACTGGTGACCAGATGTATGACGTCAACAATTCGGCCGGCGAGGGCAAGGTCAAGGAGTACTACACGAACTTCGAAGGAGTCATTCCGAACCTGATGCGGCGTTACAAAGAAACGGAATCGGAGTACATGCGCGCGGAAATCGAACGGTACATGCGGATTTTCCCTTGTCCGACCTGTACGGGTAAGCGTCTCAAGCCGGAAGTGCTGGCGGTGACTGTCAGCGATCAGAATATCGCTGCTGTGACCTCGATGAACATCGCCGCTGCCCGGGAATTCTTTGATGCGCTGGCTGGCGACGGTAAGGTGAGCGGAATCAAGCCGTTGAGTGAACGGGAGATGAAAATCGCCCACCAAATTCTCAAGGAGATCCGTTCGCGGCTAACCTTTTTGAGCAATGTTGGGCTCGATTATCTGACCCTCGACCGAACGGCGGCGACGCTGGCTGGCGGTGAAGCGCAACGGATCCGCCTCGCAACGCAAATCGGTTCTTCGCTCGTTGGTGTGATTTACATTCTTGATGAACCCTCAATCGGGCTCCACCAACGCGATAATGACAAGTTGATCGAGACGCTGATCAAACTTCGCGACCTTGGTAACACCGTGCTCGTTGTTGAACACGATGAGTCGACCATGCTCGCGGCTGACCACTTGATTGATATCGGTCCGGGCGCAGGTGACCACGGTGGTCGGGTCGTGGCCCAAGGGACACCGTCAGAGGTGATGGCCGATCCGCACTCGCTGACCGGGCAATACTTGTCGGGTAAGAAGGCAATTCCGATTCCAGCGACATACCGACCTGGCAACAAGAAGTCGATCAAGATAATCGGTGCAGCCGAGTTCAACCTGAAGAACGTTGATGTCGACATTCCGCTCGGAAAATTCGTAGCCATCACCGGCGTCTCGGGTTCGGGGAAATCAACGTTGATGACTGATATTCTCGCGCGAGCACTCAATCAGCACTTCTACAACGCGAAAGACCTGCCCGGCAAGCACAAGGAGATTAAAGGCTTCGAACACCTCGACAAAGTTGTCGACATTGACCAGAGCCCAATTGGCCGGACGCCGCGTTCGAACCCAGCGACATACACAGGCGTGTTCACCTCAATTCGCGACCTGTTCACGCAGGTGCCAGAAGCGAAGATCCGTGGCTATGGTCCGGGCCGTTTCTCCTTTAATGTCAAAGGTGGCCGCTGTGAGGCCTGCGAAGGTGACGGCGTCGTTCGGATTGAAATGCAATTCCTCCCAGACGTCTACGTTGAATGTGAGGAGTGCCATGGCCAACGCTACAACCAGCAAGCCCTGGAGATCCACTACAAAGGGAAAAATATTGCTGAGATTCTGAACATGACAGTCGAAGAGGCGATGGAGTTTTTCACCCACATTCCAGCAATCCACCAGAAACTCAAAACCTTGACTGATGTCGGTCTGGGGTACATTCACCTCGGTCAATCGGCGACGACGTTGTCCGGCGGCGAAGCGCAACGCGTGAAACTCGCGACGGAACTGTCCCGGCGGGCGACCGGACGGACGCTGTACATCCTCGATGAACCGACGACGGGGTTGCACGTGGACGATGTTAAACGGTTGCTGCACGTCATCAATCAGTTGGTCGATAAAGGGAACACCGTGCTCGTGATCGAACACAATCTCGATATCATCAAGTCCGCCGACTGGATTATTGACCTCGGCCCCGAAGGCGGCGACCGTGGCGGGCGGCTCGTAGCGAGCGGTCCCCCGCGCGAAGTGGCTAAGGTAAAAACGAGTTACACTGGCAAATACCTAGCGGAGCTGTTAGCCAAAGAGAAGAAGCCGCAGCGAAGCCGCGCGGCTGAAGAGCAATAGACGGGTCGGTCGATCAGGACGTCGACGGTCCGGGGGGCTTGGTGCCGCCCATGGCGCGCCGGTTCTCTTCCTGAATCCGGGCGTAGATCTCCTCCCGGTGGACCTTCACTTCGGGCGGCGCCTCGATGCCGAGCTTCACCTGCCCGGAGCGGACCTCGAGTACGGTGATCTTCACCGAGTCCCCGATCCTGATGTTCTCTCCCAACTTCCTTGTCAGAACCAACATTGGCCTCACCTCTTTCGACAACCCCTGATCGGGGGTATGGGTGACGAACACGGGGTGGTATACTTATACCCCTGATACAGTGGTTGGAAATCGCCCAGACCCTACCACAGCCCTGAAACCATGTCAACCCTCTCGCCTGACCACCAAGCTATTCTCCGCGCGCTGGCCTACTACGATGTTTTTTCTTATCCGCTGACGACTGAAGAAGTGCGACGGTGGGCAGCCCCGCCGTCGGGCCAGTCGCTGACGATGCGCACAGTTGAGGAATACGATTCGACGATCCAAGCGCTCGAACAGGGTGGTCGTCTTGAACGCCATAGCCAGTACCTGACCTTGCCTGGTCGGAGTGAGATTGTCACCACGCGGGCCGAGCGTCAGCGAGCCGGGGTGAAGAAGTGGAAACGGGCGGAAAGTACAGCCCGGTTCTTAGAGTTGGTACCGTTCGTCCGCCTGGTGGCGGTGGTGAATACGCTCGCGATCGATAACGCCCGACCGGAGAGCGACATCGACCTGCTCATCGTTACCGCCCCGCACCACATCTGGATTACTCGACTCATTGTGACAGGGATTGTCTCACTCCTCGGCTACCGCCGCTCCGGCGGCCGGGCGGCGACGAACGTCGCCAATCGCGTCTGTTTGAGTTTCTACGTTACGACCGACGGCATGAAAATGGAGCAGCTGAAACGGGAGGCGGATGACCCGCACTTTGCTTTCTGGACAGCGCAGGCAGTCCCACTCCTCGATGATCAGACATACGAGAAGTACCGGGCTGCGAACAGTTGGGTAACGACACTGCTACCGAACGCGTGGGACTGGGACTGGAAACGACGTCTGCTCGTACCGAATGCCGGACTACGTGGCATCAAGCAGTTTTATGAAGTATTTTTCTCGACCCCGATAGGCCTGTGGGTAGAAAACTGGGCCCGCCAACGGCAACTGTCCCGCTTCGAGCACGATACGAACAGTAAGGCTAAGGAGGGCAACACCGACGTCGTCATTTCCGAAGATGTTCTGAAGTTCCACGAAGTTGATCGACGGCTCGAATACCGCTCCGCGTTCTACGCGCGGCTTGATGAACTGGGATTGTCGCGATGAGGTGGCCGCGGTCAGTTTGGATTCCGGTACTTGTGGCCGCGGCGGTAGTGTTTGGCTGGGGCATCGGTCGCTTGCCTTTGACGAATTGGGACGAAGGTATTTACGCCCACGTCAATCTTGAATTGTTTCGTTCGCATGATTGGTCAGAGTTGACCTACTACGGTCAGCCGTTTTTAGAAAAACCGCCGCTGCAGTTTTGGCTAACGATGCCGCTCATCGGTATCTTCGGCCCGACCGAATTGGCCATGCGGTTGTGGTCAGTCGCGGCGGGAATAGCGACAGCCCTGCTCATCGCGTTCTGGAGTTGGCAACTGTGGCGGCAGCGGACGTTGAGTTGGTTTGTCGCTGGGGCCTTCATCTTCGGCCGGTTCGCCCTCTACCACGCGTTTCGCACCGGCGATCTCGACGGCTTGCTGACCTTCTGGATCACGCTCGCACTCTACAGTTACTGGCGGAGCAGCGACCGGCCACGATGGTGGCTGGGCTGGGGCGTGGCGACCGCTCTGGCGATCATGACGAAGTCCTTTGTGGGGATTGTCCCGATCGTCGTTGTCGGCTTAGACATTCTCCTCGGCTGGCGTTGGCGGCAGATTTCCTGGAAACACCTTGCGCTTGGCCTGGTGTCACTCGTGCTCGTCGCGGCGCCGTGGCACATTGTGGAAACGGTGCGGTTCGGCCAAGCGTTTTGGAACGACTACCTTGGGCTGCATGTGCTGGAACGGACGAGCGTCGCCCTATTCGGCACAACGCCATGGTGGTGGTATGTACCGACGCTGCGGATCCAATTTTTTCCGTTCAGCCTGTTCTTGCCGTTAGCCGTACTTCTGGCCGGACGACGCTGGTGGCGGGAGCGTGACGCGACGAGCCGACTGCTCATGATCTGGACGCTTGTGGTCCTAGGGATTTTCACGCTCATCCAGACACGACGCGAGTGGTACATCCTACCGCTCTACCCGGCGGCTGTGCTCCTCATTGGCCAACTCTGGCGGGAGAAGTGGGTCAACGGATTATCGCGTCTCGCGAAGGGCATGTGGTGGGTGTCGCTCATCGGCGTTTTCGCTTTTCTGCTGCAGGAGTTGCAACACCGGGGAGTACTCTGGAACGTCACCCCGTACCGTTTTTTGCCGGCCGCGCTCTGGCAACAGTGGCCGGGCCGCCTAGCCGTGGCGGTAGTTAGTGCGTTGATAGTGTGGTTAGTAGCCCGTTGGCTGCGCGGCCGGCGCCAATGGTCCGCGACACAGTGGGCAGCTGGGCTGACAGCGGCGCTGATCATGTTCTTAGCGATGAGTTGGACGGTGCTCTACCTCCGCCACCTGCCGCGCACCCTTCCCCTCGAACAAATTGCGCGCCGACTGCAGTCCATGAGCGGCGCATCGTTTACCGTTGTTGGTGTCAACCTGAAAGGCCAACCGGCCGGGTATTTCTACCTCCGGCGTCTCGACAGCAATCCGTTCAATGAGCAACCTGCCAGAACACCGCCACTGCATCCGATCGTCCTCACGACCACTGCAGCAAACAATGCCCTGGTGAACCAGGCTGGCTCCGTGATGATGACCGCCTCGCCGTTTGTCCTCGTTGACCTCCGGTAGGGGATTTCTTGACGGTTAGCAGTCGCTAGGGTAGACTGCTAATTGGTTATTCCAAGTGGAAAAACACCATTTATCTACCAGTAACATAGGCAGCTATGGTCAATTTGAAACCGATGCGGGGCAAAGCCCTGATCAAGATTCTCAAGGAGGAGAAGGTAACGAAGTCAGGCATCGTTCTGCCGGACACCGTCGAGAAGGAAGAACTTGAACGCGGTGAAGTGATCGCCGTCGGCGAACCGAAGATGGATCACGGTAAAGATGTCCCGATGCAGGTCAAAGTCGGCGACAAAGTGATTCTCAAGAAATACGGACCAGACAAACTCAAAATGGAAGGTCAGGATTTTTGTGTAGCCGATGAGGATGACCTCGTCGGTATTGAATCGTAATTGCAGGAGATCTCTCTATGGCAAAGCAAATTCTCTTTGATGAACAGGCCCGCCTGAAGCTCAAAGCCGGTGTCGACAAACTCGCGAACGCCGTTAAGGTCACGCTCGGTCCGAAGGGCCGGAACGTCGTCCTCGATAAAGGGTACGGCGCGCCGACCATCACGAATGATGGTGTGACGATTGCGAAGGAAATTGAACTCGAAGACAAGTACGAAAACCTTGGTGCCGAACTCGTGAAAGAAGTCGCCACCAAGACCAATGACGTCGCTGGTGACGGTACGACCACCGCGACCCTGCTCGCCCAGTCGATCATTACCGAAGGATTGAAAGTGGTGGCGGCTGGGGCTGAACCGATGGCGATTCGCCGCGGCATCGAGAAGGGCGTCCAAGTGGTAACCGAGGCGCTGAAGAAGATGTCGAAACCGGTGAAGGACAATGAGGAAATTGCCCAAGTCGCATCAATCTCCGCCCAGGATGAGGAAATCGGGAAGGCCATTGCCGAAGTGATGGACAAAGTCGGCAAGGATGGCGTCGTGACTGTTGAAGAATCGCAAACGTTTGGCTTGGAGAAGGAAGTTGTTGAGGGGCTGCAGTTCGACAAAGGCTACGTTTCACCCTACCTGATTACCGATGCGAACCGAATGGAAGCGGTCTACAAGGATCCCTTCATTCTCATTACCGATAAGAAAGTCTCGGCGCTTGGTGAAATACTGCCGTTACTCGAAAAAATCGCCCAGAGCGGCAAGAAAGAACTGGTGATCATCGCCGATGATGTTGATGGCGAAGCCTTAACGACGTTCATTGTCAACAAGATCCGCGGCACGTTCAGCGTCCTCGCAGTCAAAGCGCCGGGCTTCGGCGACCGCCGCAAGGAAATGCTGAAGGACATCGCGATTGTGACCGGCGGACAGGTGATTTCCGATGAGATGGGCTTGAAACTCGATACCGTGACGCCAGAGATGCTCGGCTCGGCCCGCAAAGTCATCGCTACGAAGGACAATACGACCATCGTCGACGGTAAGGGCGCGAAGAAGGACATCGATGATCGGATTGCTGCGATTCGCGCGGAACTCGAGAACACGACCTCTGACTTCGACAAGGAAAAACTCCAGGAACGACTGGCGAAACTCGCCGGCGGGGTCGCCGTCTTGAAAGTCGGGGCCGCGACGGAAACGGAAATGAAGGAGAAAAAGCTCCGCATCGAAGATGCCATCCAAGCGACCAAAGCCGCGGTTGAAGAAGGTATCGTTGTCGGTGGTGGTGTTGCGCTCCTCCGAGCTCGAACAGCACTCGAGACGATGACGACGGCCAGCGAAGACGAAAAAGTGGCGGTGAAGATTCTCTGGAATGCCCTCGAAGCTCCGGTCCGCCAAATCGCCCTCAATGCCGGTAAAGAAGCGTCCGTTATCTTGGCGAAAGTTCTTGAAGGTGACGGCCATCACGGCTACAATGCGGCGACAGATACCTACGGCGACTTAGTCGCACAAGGGATCGTCGATCCGACCAAAGTTACGCGTTTCGCGCTCCAGAATGCTGCGTCAATTTCCGCACTGATGCTGACCACCGAGGCGATTGTGACCGACAAGCCAGACGAAAAGAAAGATGCTGCTCCAGCCGGGATGCCCGGCGGCATGGGCGGCGGAATGGACATGGGCTACTAACCCTATTCGTCAGAACGACATCAGGCGCGGGCCGCAGCCCGCGCCTGTTTGTTAAAAAAGCGCACAGCCCTGGGGCGGTGCGTGTTACGTGGCCACGTGTTCCAGCCACGTCTTGCTGAAGTACAGCTCGTCCATGCCCGGGTGGAAGAAGCTGGGCAGGCGAGCTTCGAGGGTGTAGCCGCAACGACCGTAGAGGTTGTGGGCTCGAGTGTTGTCGGCGTGCGTCAGAATGAAGATCTTCCGGGCACCGCGCTGGCTGTAGCCGCGGTAGTGGCTGTGGGCGGTGTCCTCCATCGCCGTGACGAGTCTGCGTCCGAGACCACGCACTTCCGGGTCGTTCACGTCGACCCCGATGTGGGTCAGCTCGGCCAGCTGGTGGCGGGGCTCTCCCCACGGTCGCCAGCTGACGAATCCGATGAGCCGTTCCGGCTCGGGACTCGGTTCGAGTCTGGCCACCAGGTACCGGTGCCCCTCTCGCTCCATCTCGATCTCGAGCGTGTTGGCCCGGAGTGACGTCCCGCCGGCCTGCTTGAAAGCCAGACCGTAGACCTTCGCCAGAGACCGGAGGGCCTGGCTGTACGTTGGCTGGCTGCGAGCCCAGTCCGTGAACGGTGTGACGATGACATGATCTGCCGTGCTCATCCAATCACCTCCTTTGGGGTGGGCAGAGTGGGCCCATCGTAGTGCAAGGCCGGATATCTGTCAATGCGGCCGGTTGATTTTTCGGTAAAAAAATGCTAGAATACGTTCATGTCGGAAACACCAACGTTCACGCCAACCCGTGCGATGATCGGGCGGTGGAGTGTTGACCGATACGTCAGCACAATTCGCAATTGGGTCATCGGAGCTGCGGTTGTCATCGTCGTCCTAGTGCTCGACCAGAAAGCCCAAGTGGTTGTGGTGGCGCTCGAGGCCCTGTTCTTCCTCTTCATCGGCGCCCTCATGCGTTCGCGCGGTGGCGGCCGAGTCGAAGTGTTGACTGCCGGTGCGATGTCCGGTTTAGCGCTCGGGCTCGTCGCTAGCGTCGGCCGATTGATCGTCTACCTGTCACTCTATTGGGTCTTCAACCTGATTGTTGAAACACTCCTGACGGGTTTCCTCGCCGCGCTCATCGCGATCATCGGTAGTACGTTAGCGAGTTTCCTCCCAAAAACATTCATCAAACACTAATCGCCCAATCCATGCCGACGCCCCGCGACCAACAGTTTGTTCTCTGGTTTCACGAACTGCGTAATACTGATGTCAAACTGGTTGGCGGAAAGAATGCCAGTCTCGGCGAGATGTACTCGCTCCTGACACCAAAAGGGGTGCGTATTCCGAACGGGTTTGCCGTCACCGCTGCGGCCTATTTTTACTTCCTTGAAAAAGCTGGTATCCGGCAGAAAATTAAGGATATTCTACGCGATCTCGATACGTCGAACATGAAAAATCTGGCGGCGCACGGGGCGAAAGTGCGACAGACCATTCTGACGGCAAAGCTGCCGCCGGAACTCGAACAGGCGATTGTCGAGAACTACCGCAAGCTCGAAAAGGAGTTTACTAAGAACGTTGACGTGGCCGTTCGGTCGTCTGCCACAGCTGAAGACCTGCCCGACGCATCGTTCGCCGGCCAGCAGGAAACGTATTTGAACATCCGCGGCGAAAAAGCGCTGCTCCGGTCAGTCAAAGAGTGTTTCGCTTCGCTCTTCACGAACCGGGCTATTTCGTATCGCCAGGATAAAGGCTTTGACCATTTCTCGATTGGATTGAGCGCGGCAGTGCAGAAGATGGTGCGTTCAGACAAGGCGTGTTCCGGCGTGATGTTCTCGATTGATACAGAATCCGGCTTCCGAAACTCGGTGCTCGTCACCGGTTCGTGGGGTCTCGGTGAGAACATCGTCCTTGGCCGAGTGAACCCGGACGAGTTCTACGTGTTTAAACCGACGCTGGCCCAGGGTAAGTCGGCCATCTTGACACATAAACTCGGCGACAAGTTGATCAAGATGATCTACACGACCGACCCGAAACAGCCGACGAAGAACATCCCCGTGCCGCTTGCCGATCGCCAACGCTTCATTCTGACTGATCCGGAAATTGAGCAACTAGCTCGCTGGGCGGTCGCGATTGAGCAACACTACGGCAAGCCAATGGACATGGAGTGGGCAAAGGATGGTCAGGCGAACCAACTCTACATTGTCCAAGCCCGCCCAGAGACCGTCCACTCGCGCGAAAGCGTTGACGTGTTGGAGGAGTACGTCCTCGCACCGAAACAAGAACAGAAGATTCTGACGACCGGCTCGCCAGTTGGATCGAAAATCGGGGTTGGTACGGCTCGCATTATTTTAGATGTCAAGGATATCGGTCTCTTCAAGAAGGGTGAGGTGCTCGTGACGGACATGACTGATCCGGATTGGGAACCGATCATGAAAATTGCTGCGGCCATCGTAACTAACCGTGGCGGCCGGACCGCGCACGCGGCCATCATTTCTCGCGAACTTGGTATTCCAGCGATTGTCGGCTGTAAAGACGCGACGACGAAGATCAAAACCGGCCAAGATGTTTCGGTTGTCTGCGCCGAGGGTTCCGTTGGCAACGTCTACGCCGGTCGGTTGAAGTACGCGGTGAATAAACACGACCTGAAGAGCTTGAAACGGCCGCCGGTGCGGATGATGATGAACGTCGGGAACCCGGAACAAGCTTTTGCCCAGAGTTTCATTCCGAATGACGGCGTCGGTCTGGCGCGTGAAGAATTCATCACGGCTTCGTGGATCGGGATTCACCCGATGGCTCTGATTCGCTACCCGAAACTCAAAGATGCGAAGGCCAAGCGGGAGATTGAAAAACGGACCGCGGCCTATAAAGACAAGAAGCAGTTCTACATCGACACGATGGCATCGGGTGTAGCGATGATCGCGGCGGCTTTTTACCCGAAAGACGTCATTCTCCGCTTGGCTGATTTCAAGTCGAATGAGTACGCGACGCTCCTCGGCGGACGCGAATTCGAACCGAAGGAAGATAATCCGATGATGGGCTGGCGCGGCGCGGCGCGGTACTACAGCGACGCCTATCGTGAAGCCTTCGACCTCGAACTGAAAGCGATGCGTAAAGTGCGCGAGACGATGGGGCTGACGAACTTGAAACTGATGATCCCGATGTGCCGCACGACGGACGAAGCGCATAAGGTCCTCGACATCATGAAGCAGAACGGATTAGTTCAAGGACAGAATGGCCTGCAAGTCTACTGCATGGTTGAAGTGCCATCGAACGTGATCCTGATTGATGAATTCGCTAAAATCTTCGACGGATTCTCAATTGGCTCGAATGACTTGACCCAGTTCACCTTAGCGGTCGACCGTGACTCCGAACTCGTCGCACACATTTACGATGAACACAATCAAGCCGTGAAGGACATGCTGTCACGCGCCATCAAGGGCGCGAAAGCCGCCAAAAAGAAAATCGGCATCTGCGGCCAAGCACCATCGGACTATCCGGAAATTGCCCTCTTCCTTGCCCAGCAGGGAATTGACTCAATGTCGCTCAACCCGGACACGGTCATCAAGACGACGCTGATGTTGAACGAGAAACTGAAATCATAGCTAATGCGTACGCGAGAGCAGCGCATCATCGGGTCGCTCATCGCGCTCATGGTTGTGACACTACTGTTCTCGCCGTCGGCGCAACCAGCGAGCGCTCAACCAGCTGCTGACCCTGATCCAGCCGTCGAAGCTCGAACCGACTTCACTTCAGCGCTGACGACCACGGGTGGACCAGCTGCAGCCGTACCCAATACGGTCCAAGTATCAGCCGCCGTGAACGGTGGCTTACCGTTGCAACCTTTTCCACACCTGGCCGTCTACGGCGGTCCGAATAGTTCAGGCTGGCCGTTTGTCGGGACGATGGCGAAACTTGGTACCTGCACGAACAATCCAGCTATTGCTTGCGCCGTGAACACTGACTGCGGCAGCCCGAGCTACGTCTGTAACAATCCGGCCTCACGACCGCCACCGGACACGGCGGTGAACACGGAAGTGCTTGACGCTTACGCGAAGTTTTCGATGGCGATTGTACCGATTACACCGCTTGCCGATACGCGACAAGACATTCTCGCGGCGATGCGCGGCCGTAATCCCAACCAACTGCTGATCGGCTACGCAGTTGGCCAGATTACCTGGTGCCCACAGGACAGCCAGGGGAACATCGCATACCCAGTCGGTTCCTACTACCGCGACTTTTACCTCGGCGTAACCGGCGGCGACACCAGCTGCGCCTCGACCACGAACCGTTTACTCTGGAATCAGGCTGGTGCCCATTGGGGTCCGGCCAACGTGAACCTGGCGTATCGCGTCGAGCAACCGGACCACTCGTATACCTATCCGGTGGCTGAAGCGTTAGCCCAAGTGATGTACAATTACACGAAGCCATCACGCGGATTCGACGGTCTGTTCATCGACATCTTCTGTACGAATCCGCTTTGGGCTGAAACGGCCGGCGACATCGTCAACTACCAACGGGCTGGGTATGGTGACCCGAATGACCCGAACACAAATACGGACCCGCAAACGCGGCTAGACTTTGCCGATGGTTGGTTCGCCGGGCATTTGCGTTTGTCGCAACGCCTGCGGGAACTGGCCGACGCCGACGGTTACTCGAACTATCCGGTTATAGCAAACTGCGGTCAAAGCGATAGCCGGGAATTCCCGTATCTCAATGGTTGGATGCGCGAGAATTTTCCCTTCCAGAACGGCAGTACCTTTCTCTCCAATCTCTTCTTCTACCCGTGGGGATTCTTGCACCAGGACTACCTATTTCGCGCGCCGCAGTACAACCACATCTTCACAGCGGCGAAACCGTCGACTGCTCCATATACCCTGCTCAATCAACAGAAGAACCGGTTCGGATTGGGCAGTACCACGCTCGGTAATGGCTACCACGCTTTAGAGGATGGAGCCGCTTCGCCGTCGATCAATGACTACGAATTCTGGTGGTTCGATGAGTGGGGCGTGAATACGCTCGTTCCGCAAGCCGATCCGAATTACGGCCGGGCGATGAACGGGTTAGCGTACACTGGTTGGCTCGGTCAGCCGCTGGGCAACATGTACAACTACCTGCTCCCGAACACCAATCCAGAAATCATTCCCACGAACACCTTTGAACAGGACGTTTCGCGCGTTCACCTGATTACCTTCAACTCTGCAAGTGGCTCGATTGAGCGGCAAACGATGCTCGATGCACCAGTTGGGGACAGCGTGCTCCACGTGCGCGTCGATAGTGTCGGTGACAACTACACGTCGATTGACGTCAATTCCGATGTCTTTACGGCGACGAATGGCACGTACTACAGCCTAACGTTCTGGGCCAAGGCGTCGAAGCAACGAGCGATCGGATTGGCGATTGACGGTGCCGGACAGACTATTCCTATTACCGATGCCTGGCAGAAATACCAAGTCTCGCTTAAAGCGACAGCGACGGGCAATGCTATCTACCAACTGCAGCTTGGACAGGACACAGGCGATATCTGGTTCGATCATTTCCAGATCCAGGCTGGCGTCGGTAATGTCTACCGCCGTGATTTTGAACGGGGGACAGTGCTTGTGAATCCGTATAGCATTCCGCTCACGGTCGGGCTGGAGAAACCATTCCAAAAAATCCTTGGGACGGTCAACCCGACGCTGAACAACGGCGCGATTGTCCAATCAGTCACGCTCACGCCGGATGTTGGAGAGGGGATCGGTGATGCGATCTTCCTGCTCAACCGCGACACGACCGCGCCAGGAGTCATCCAGGATTTGCGATAGGGGTTGACAGGGTCACGGTTTTCATGTAGTCTGCTCTCCACGCAGATGGCGTTTTTGTATCCGCCAGAAGCATCGTCCACTAACGGGTCAGGCGCATTTACAGGGAGGAACATCCATGATTCGGAAGGCCGAACTGGATCGAAAGCTCATCGAACGGATTTCGGAGATTCAGCTTGCCATGATCAAGTGCGGCTTGAGCCAGATGATGGCGCCCAAGCTCA
>JACRFO010000060.1 GCA_016217865.1 Candidatus Kerfeldbacteria bacterium
AGTCGATTGAACCGTCCCGGGCGACTTCGCGGGAACTGGCGCTGGCGGTTAGCGGCTCATCCACCGCTCGCTGCTGCTCGCCATCTGCGGCGGTTAGTGGAACGGTATCGCCGTTCCCAGTCGCGTAGACGATGATTTACTTTTGGTATACACTAAACTCATGAACAGTCGAGTGCTCCTCACCATTGCGTCCGTGTTGGTGACGCTGATCGTGCCGGTCAGTCTTCGTGCACAAAGTCCAGCGCCTTGGGTGGGCGCCGAGATCATCCAGCCGCAGGAACACGATGTCGTCCAGTACGGAACCTTAGGCGTCAATGCCGGTCAGTACTACCGCCTACGGCTCAACCAACCCGCGAACCTCGCATTGCAGATTGCTATTGCCACCAACGCGCCGGCCGGCTTCCGACCGCAAATTGTTGTCTTCACACCTGATGCGCAGACGATCGGCCCCCTGCTCCCGATTGCCCAACCAACGGAAACCATCGCCACTCTGCTGCCGACGAACGCCCATCGAGTGCAGTTCGAACCGTTCACCCAAGTGTTCAGCAAGACCACCGTTGATGCCCAGGAGGAATTTGGTGCGGGTGAAACGTATATCGCGGTTTACAACGCCGGGAATACGCCAGGACGGTATCGACTTACCGTCAGTGCCGGTTCGGCTTTAGTCCAGTGGCAAGACGCCTGGCAATTGCCAGTCCGGTGGTGGAACGACCAAGGTTTTGCCGGTTGGGGATGGCAATCGCTGCTCACGCCGCTCCTGGTCGCGCTGGCTATCTGGGCGGTCTGGCTCCGACTCCAGCACCACAACCTTCATCCCCAGCCTCGTCGCCCGGTGACCAAGGCAACTAAGAAAAAACGATCATGACCGGGGCACAACTTGACCGTCACCAGTTGTTGCGTCGTGATCCGGGGTTGGTTGGTCTTTCGCTGAGTCGGTTAGCAGATCAATTACGAGACGGCTGGCATCAGGCGAAACCACCCCGGTTACCGGCCGGGTATCGCACAGTGAGGAGTATAGCTGTGTGTGGAATGGGCGGCTCGCATCTTGGCGCAGACATTTTGCGTTCGGCGTTAGCTGACCGTTTGCGAGTCCCGGTAACCATTGTGGCCGACTACCGCTTGCCAAAGTGGGTCGATCAATCGACGCTGGTCATCTGCTCAAGTTACTCCGGGACAACCGAAGAGACCCTCACTGCTTTCCGGCAAGCCCTGAAGCGACGCGCGAAAGTCATCGCCGTCACTCACGGCGGAGCACTCGCCCGACTCGCCAAACAAGCCGGTGTCCCCGTCTATCAATATGACGACAAAGAAAACCCGTCGGGTCAGCCGCGGCTAGGTGTGGCTTACGGAATGATGGCCATGCTTGAAGCTTTACGGAAGTTGAAACTCGTGCGGATTGATGAACGCGAGATTGCGCAACTCCCGGTCATCGCCTGGGAAGCAACGAAACGTTTTTGGCCGGCGCGGACCGCGTCACGGAATCTCGCCAAGCAATTAGCTTTGGCCTGGTCCGGCCGTATTCCGTTCCTGGTTGGTGCCGAGTGGTCAGCCGGCAACGTGCACACGTTTGTCAATCAGCTGCACGAAAACGCAAAAACGTACGCGGATTTTCGTTTGCTGCCAGACCTCAATCACCATCTCTTGGAAGGAATGCGCAACCGGACAGTGACAAAACAGTTCAGTTTCTTGTTGATCAATGATCGTTCGTACATCAACCGCACCCAGCGACGGTTTGTCTTGTCGGCGAACATCCTCAAACGCCTAGGTGCTGATATACAAACCTACCAACCCCACGGAGCGACGGCGCTGGAGAAGGCAATTGACCTGCTCGCCTTTGGCGGTTACGTCAGTTGGTACCTGGCGGCGGTCCGGAAGGTTAAACCAGCGTTGATTCCGACGGTCGACGCCCTGAAAGCCGCCCTAGCTAAGTAATAACCTACACGGCTGTTTCGTCGGCGGTTTTGTGCATGATGAAGATCGCCTGATAGCACCATGCCTGGGGTAGGAGAGCCCAAAGGGTTTTGTAGACGAGCCGTTTGATGATCCGGATCGGGTGAGCATCGGCGAGCAGCCGTGGCCGCCGCATTGGCCAACGGTCTTGGGCGATTTGTTCAACGACAAAGTTGTGACGTTCGAAGAGTTGACGCCACGCTGCGACCGACAACAAGTGTTCGCTAATTTGCTGTTGGTCGGTGCCCGCTGTGCGTTTAAGTTTCCAGAAGAAAAAGTCCTTATTCGGGACCATGATGAGGAATCGGGCGCTCCGTCGGGTGACGCGAGCCATTTCGTCCAAGCCTTTGTCCATATCTAAGAAATGTTCGAGCACGCCAAGACACACGACATAGTCGGCGGTCCCATCGGCGAGCGGTAGTGTTTCACCAGGAGTCACATGAAATTCGGCGGCAGGTGCGGTGATGCGAGCGAGATTGATGGCCTCTGCAGAAATGTCAGTGCCGATGACGCGTAGGCCGCGTCGCGCGCCGTCAGCCAAGACATAGCCGCTGCCGCAACCAACGTCAAGCAAGACGCGGCCGGGTTCGACTTCCAGCTGGTCAAGGTAGTCGAGGTAGGCTTCGCGGGTCCTAAACGCATCAGCACCCTGAGTGTGATAGCGGTCGTCGTACCAGTTCTGAACGTCAGCGTGAGAGGGCATAGGGGTGCCTAGACTGCGGCGGGGGCCGCAACCGGCAAGCGCAGTTGAACGTCGAGCTGCTGTTCAATAACCTTGACCACTTCATCCATCGGCTGGTAGGTCGTCCAATCGAGTTGGATGACCTTGGTTTGACGGCTGACCGAAGAAGTCCAGTCGGCGAAGAGGTTCGTCAGAGCTTCAAGGTATTCGCGGCTGATCGATCGTTCGCTGGGACGGCCGCGCTCATGAATACGCTTCAAAACCGTGTCAATCGAGGTCTCGAGGTTAATCAGGACGTCGGGTAGGGTCAGCAGCGGCCGGAGCGTTTCATAGTGCTCAACGTAGGTCGTATAGTCGCGGTCGCTCATGAATCCGAACTGATTCGTCAATTTTGCGTAGAGAACATCACCAAAGATGATTTGGTCCTGGACGACGCCGACGTTCTTGGTGGATAGTTCTTGAACGGTGCGGTGCTGGCGGAAACGTTGCGTCAACATGTAGATCTGCATTTCAAACGACCACCGTTTTGCGTCGGCATAGAAGTCGTCGAGGTAGGGGTTTTCCTTAACCGGTTCGAAAAATGCTTGGTAGCCCAAGTGTTTCGCCAACGACTCCGTCAATCGTGATTTCCCGACCCCCATGCAGCCGACGATGCCGATGAACATGGTGATAGTGTACGGGAAATCCTCGACGCTAGCAAATAACCCTTGACCCAGGCGCGTTGAAGAGTATGCTTACTAGAGAATTATACACTTGTTCTAGACCTGTATGAAAAGAAAGCTCGTGATGCTCGCCCTGGTAATGGGCGTTTTGAGTGTGTCGGCAATAACGGTCATTGCCGCCCCAAGCGTAATCAACATTACGCGCCGTTTGGGCGGTGTCGCTTCGAATGTTTTTGTGTTAGATGGTACTTTGCGCCTGCGGTCACTCGTGGTACACAATACCCTTGATGCAAAGTATGACAACACCACCTCCCGCCTCAAAGCAACGACTTACAAAGGTGCGATCGATGAGCTAG
>JACRFO010000058.1 GCA_016217865.1 Candidatus Kerfeldbacteria bacterium
GGCGACAACGATCGCGACGGCAAAACGGTAATACGCGAAAACGTTGAGTTTATGATGGCCCAGGTACCGGAGGAGGAAGCGAATGACCGCGTAGCCAACTACCGCCGCCACGGCGATACCGACGAGCATCGGCACACGCTCATCGTCGGGAATTCCAGTTTGCCGCAGGTCCAGGAACTTCTTGGCGGCTGCGCCAGCCACGACCGGAATAGAGAGAAGGAAGGTGAACCGGGCGGCTTGATCGCGTCGGAGTCCAGCCCACATGCCGGTGATGATCGTGATGCCCGAGCGTGAAACACCGGGTACCAGCGCCAACACTTGCGCTACACCGATGGCCAGGGCGGTTTTCCAGTTGATATCAGCGACTAGCTCGGTATTCTGGCTGCGTCGCCGTTCGGTCCAGATGAAGAGTGCGCCGAAAACGAGGAACGTGACGACGACGACCCAGGGATTTCGGATGGTTTCGAAGAATGAATCAAAGAGTCCGCCGACGATAGCGGCGGGAATGGCGGCGATAATAATCAGCCAAGGTAAGCGGAGTTCGGGAGTCCAAGGACGTTGGCGCCAAGAACGGACGAAGTTGCCAAACAGCGCTCCGATATCGCGCCAGAAGTAGACGATCAGGGCAATGAATGTGCCGATGTGGAGCGCGACGTCGAAGGTGAGCGAATTGTCAGCCTGGTAGTCCAGGAAGTAGTGGGCCAAAAGCAAGTGCCCAGAACTCGAAATCGGCAGGAATTCTCCTAATCCTTGAATGACCCCGAGGAGGCTGGCGTCGAAGAGGTGGGACGTCATAGGCGTGGAGCATTGATGTGCTGGATCGACCGATCAAGCGTTGGCCAGATACCAACAACACAGACAGCAATCCATGCCCCAGCCACTAGGTAACCGCCAACGACATCACTGAACCAGTGGACTCCAAGGTAGAGCCGGGACCAGCCAACGAGGAGGACGAGCGCGGCCAGTACCCACCACGCCACGCGGTAGCTGGGTCGGTGCAGATGACGAAGTGTGAGCAGGACAACCGCGGCGAAGAGTACTACGGCGATCGCGTGACCACTCGGGAAACTGAACCCATACTCATGCACCCGGACGGAAACAGCCGTCGGATCCGGCCGCGGCCGCCCCCACAGCTCTTTCAAAATGAGGATGAAGACATTACCACTGATGAGGTAAAAGATTTTCGTTCCCCAGTGCCGGTCGTGGTGCTCCCAGAAGTACAGGGTAATGAACAAGGCACTTATCATCAGCACCCCAGGTGAGAACACGAGACTGATCCACTGCATCAACTCAGTCAGCCAAGCCGAACCGGCGCCCTGGAACGCATGGGCGAGGGGGAGGTCAATCGTTGTCTGCAGCGTCGAGAACATGAGGGACGGAAATGCAAATGGCCCTGGTGGAATCGGGGAGGTAAGCTAGAGCTTCAACGTCCGTAGCAGCTGGTCGCCGCTCGGTTCTTCTTCGCGCTCAGCATTTTCGAGGAGACGCTCGCTCAAGAGCTGACGAATCCGGAGCGGATTTTGGGATTCGAGGGAGATATCGAGCGCTGGTCGCACGCTGCTCTTGAAATTGAAGTAGACTTTTTTCACCTCTGGTGGGCGGTAGATGATCCAAAACTCGCGAAATTCCCGCCAAGCGTAGTATGAATTCCCGACCTCAATCCCTTCGTCACGGATGGCGAAACGAACGTTCGGCGGAGTTCGCCGGAGGCGAATGACGAGGACTAATGTGAGGAGAACGAGGAAGCCGACAAACGTGTAATTCGTCGTCCATAGCCCATAGGCGATCAGGGCGGCCAAGAGGATAACAAACGTCAAATACCACCACCGCCCGCGTTCGGGCTGTGAGAACTCTGGAAATTGCCACTCGAGGAGAACATCACCGCGAGGTTCTTGGGCGTCTGCCATATGTGGATACTATAGCACAACCGGCCTCGTTTGCGCACGGAGATGATGAAGAGAGATAGAGCCTTCAGAACTTCCGGTGACCGCCGGCCATAACTGTTGTCCAGTCATCGCCCAATCCTGTTTCCAAACCACCGCCGGTGCAACGAGCTCGAGGAAGCGCTGGCAAATCAGGAATGGGTAGATTATTGACTAACAATAAACATATATTGACAAACGATAAATAGTGGCGTAGGCTGTTGATATGTTAATAATTACGATTACTCTATGAACCGAACAGCTACTATTTTTTTGCGGATCGTCATCATCTTGATCGGAGCCTTGGCGCTCTTCTTGATGGTTCGACTTCCCTTAACCGAGGGGCGGGCGGTCAATCTCGACTTGTTTAGCATTTACACCGATCCGTTTATCTTGTACGGCTTTGCCGCGTCCATTCCATTTTTTGTAATCCTGTACCAGGTGGATAGATTGCTAGGAAATATCGGTCGGAATGCTGTCTTCTCGCTGCGTTCGCTCAAAGCATTACGGACGATCAAATATTCCGCCATCACATTGAGCATCTTGATCGTCCTCGCCGGAATCTACGTCAGGGTATTTCACCATCCGGACGACGACCCAGCCGGTTTTCTGGCCTTAGGTATTGTGACTACTGGTATCACTCTGGTCATCGCCACGACGGCGGCGGTATTCGAGAAAATCTTGCGCACCGCGGTGCAGATGAAGTCGGAAAATGATCTGACGGTCTAACCGTATGGCGATACTGATCAATATCGACGTGATGTTGGCCAAACGGAAGATGAGCGTGACTGAACTGGCAGAGAAAGTTGGTATCACGATGGCCAATATCTCCATCCTCAAAAACGGAAAGGCCAAGGCCATTCGATGGACAACCCTGGAAGCCATTTGCAAAGCCTTGGAGTGCCAGCCCGGAGATATTTTGGAATACACAAAGACCCGGTAGGCGCTCGAACCATGGCGCACTCGTTAGTTATCGGGCAACATCGGTAATATGTTTCTGGCGGAGGCGGTAGGATTCTCCCCGATGGGGCCGGGGCCTGCGCTCTCCTGCCGCTGGCAGAAGTGCTCGGCCCTTCGAATCCCTGTTCCTCAATTGCCTTACGCCGCACCACGGGGGTGCGTCGCACGGCAATGGCGGAGGCGGTAGGATTCGAACCTACGAGACCCGTGAAGGTCTAGCAGTTTTCAAGACTGCCCCGATCGACCACTCCGGCACGCCTCCAACATTTTGGCGGGACGCATGGGTTAAGTACCCCACCAACGCAAGTATTATAAGGGTCTTTTGAGGTTTTTTCAAGGGGGCGAAACCAGGCACGTGGGTCGGGGTCTTAAAACAAAAA
>JACRFO010000061.1 GCA_016217865.1 Candidatus Kerfeldbacteria bacterium
GCTTGATCGAACGCGACGCCAAGTACCAGCAGTACCTGCGTAAGCGCCGATCGTAAAAAAATATCATTGACGACCCCGCTCCGGCGGGGTAGTATTGTTTTAGAAATGAGCCGTCGCTATATGTCAGCGCCGTCGCAAAAACTGCAAAGAAGAGACGACGACGGACCTCGCCCCTTTGAAAACTCGAAACAAAATAAAGGGCTAGTCCTGCGCCGTCTCTGCGGCGCGCCGTCGCGACTTCAGTGCATAACTTTCATCGATCATGCCATCAAGTATCGCTTTCCAACCCCGTCTGATCCCAAAATTTAAGCCGCTGCGCCTGTTCAGCCTCCGCCGACCGCGCTGGTTCGTCCGGCGACATCAGGCCGCTCGTACAGTTACGTCACAGGCGGTGAAGAGCGATTGGGACGTATTCATTCGGTAGTGTCATGACGTCAGCTGTGGCCTGACGCGATGACAGATACGGCGGCGCGAAAGAAAGGACGAGGCCTATGGACCTCAACCGCGTCACGCTCATTGGGAACCTGACCAAGGATCCCGCCAAGAAGGCCAGCCCGTCGGGGCAGTCGATCAGCGAGTTCTCGCTGGCGACGAACTACCGGACGGAAGCCAAGGAAACGGTCGAATTCCACGACATCGTCGCCTGGGGCAAGCTGGCGGACATCATCAGCCAGTACGTCAAGAAGGGCAGTAAGGTCTACGTCGAGGGGCGGCTGCACACGAACGGCTGGAAGGACAAGGCCGGCAAGCCGCACAAGAAGACCGAGATTGTCGCCGACAACCTGATCATGCTCGGTCACCGGGGCAAGAAGGAAGTCCAGGTGCCAGCCAGCGCCTAAGCGCACATTCACAACCGGGAACGTCTGAATGCCATTGACAAGCATGGTCATTCAGGCCTCCCACCCGCACCCGGCCGTTTGGAACGTCGGCGCTGCAACTAACAAGTTCACGCGCCACCGAATTTGTCTCGGCGTCGGCGAACCGGCGTTCAGGTGCGGATGGGAGTCAGCTGTATGGTCCTGGGTAAAAATATATTAAGAAGGAGACCGAGTGATGAAACGTAGTATACGAATTAGCGTTGTAGTCGCCTTGGTGGGAGTAATTATTTCCCTCCCGAACACCTCTATGGCATACCAGTATGGCGGTGCTCGCTGGTCCGGTAGTTGGCCGAACGTGCCAGTCGATCCCTCGGGACTATTGGTTACCGCCTGGGTCAATACCGCGAAAATCGCGATGAGTGATTGGAATGCCGCGGGGGCGAAGTTCAGTTTTTCGAATCAACAACCGGCAAATAATACGATGTATTATTATTATCAAGCATCGGATGTCCTTGCGGTTGCCACCGTATATAAAAGTTTTTGGTCCGGCAATGTTACAAAAGCAAAGATCGGCGTTAATAATCGCCATAACTTTAACCCGCCCTATGCTAGCGGCACGTACTTTGACCTACGAAGCGTTCTGCGTCATGAGCTTGGTCATTGGTTAACGCTCAACCATTCAACTGACCGCTCGGCCGTGATGTATCAGAGCTTCGGTTCTGGCGAGGTGCGTGGGATTGGGACTGACGATCGTAATGGCATTCGATCAATATACGGAGTACGATAAGGAGACCTATGAAACTGTATAAACGCCTAGCTATCATCGTGGGGATCGGGCTGATCGGTGGCATTTTAGTTGTCGAATTGCCGCACGCCGCACGCATTGCCCACGACCCATTGGTGGTAGAAATGTCAGATATCGATTTGGCAAAAAATGCGGATCAGGTCGTCTCCGGAACTATTACTAAGAAGCTCAACACTGTTCGCGAAGTCGGCGCCGACGGAGAAGATATGGTATATACCCGTTGGCAAGTACGAACAACTCGAACTGTGAAAGGTACCCATGGCCAGACGGTTAACGTCCGAATCCCCGGCGGGCGGTATCTTTCGACCATTGTTGAAGTCGAGGACCAGCCAGATTTTTCGGTCGGTCAATCCGTCATGCTTTTTCTTGGGAAGCGGGATGATTGGAAGGGCGACTACCGACTGGTCGGAGAGTTCCAAGGGGCGTTTCGACTTGAAGGGACTGGCGTTTCTCAAGAAGCTGTTCAGTCTGAGACGGGACGACGAGTCAAGGCCTCCGTTCTAGAGCAAGTGGCGATAGACAGCAAATAGTTTCGTGACTCTTCAAGCAAAGGGGATCCGATCATCGGGTCCGCTTTGTTTTTGGCGTGTTTTGGAAGATCTTTGTTGGTTGACTACTTCTGCGCTTTGTTTGTACTTGAACGAATTAATTTTTTCACGTACACTGCTTTCGCGTTCGGGGATCGTCTAATGGTAGGACAGCGGCCTTTGGAGCCGTGAATCGGGGTTCGAATCCCTGTCCCCGAGCCAGAGATAATTTCAGCAGTCGAAGACTGGTGAAATTATCTCTCTCAAGTACGAGAGGGATTCGAAGGGCGAGGACATGATTGCCAGGGGCAATCATTCCCGCAGCCCAGGCCCGGAACGATCGGGATGCCGATCGCGGAGTGGCGAATCCCTGTCCCCGAGCCACGCGTCATCGCGCCCGCCGCTCAAACGGCGGGTGCTTTGCATCCAGCCGTTTCCGCTTTTGGCGCGTGGCACTTTCCCCATAAAATGCCAGGGCATTTTATGGGGTACCTCGAGATTGGGAAGTTTTTGTTTAAGCTGATAGTGTAAAGACATGAACCGCCGCATACAAAAACAATTAGTCGGCCTGGTCATTACGCTTCTGCTCGCAGTGTTCGGGGCGTGGCAGTTAGGGGACGATGATCCATCAGTCGCGACTGATTCGGGAAACGTTATTCGCGTAGTTGACGGTGACACGATCGTCGTTCGTCTCGATGGCGATGACGAAACCGTCCGAATGATCGGCTTAAATACGCCAGAAAGCGTTGACCCGCGGCAGGCGGTCGAATGTTTCGGACGCGAAGCTTCATCAAGACTTAAGGAAATTCTTGCAGCAGCTACGGTAACGCTCGAAGCGGATGTCACGCAGGATAACCGCGATCGCTACGGTCGGCTCTTACGATACGTCTTCATCGACCAGCGGAATATCAATCAACAGATGATCGAAGAAGGCTATGGTTACGAATACACCTTTGACCAACCGTATCGCTACCAGCGCGAGTTCCGGGCTGCCGAATCCGAGGCTAGGGTCGCTGGCCGGGGCTTATGGTCAACGTCGACGTGCAGCGGGAAAACGTAGGCAAGCGGCCGCGATTATGGTAGAATACAACTCTTATTGGTCTTGTTTTGAAGAACGCTATGCCGAAGGTGCGGTTGAAGAAAACAGCGCAAGTCGAACCGGAAATCCACAGTAAACCCTTCGATTTTACCTACGACATCACCTGGCGGATCTTCCGGGTCATGTCGGAGTTTACCGAGGGCATCGAATTCATCTCGCGCTTGGAGCGGCCGGTGACCTTCTTCGGGTCGGCCCGGACGAAGCCGCAGAATCGTTACTATAAGGATGCGGTCTTGCTGGCCAAGCGGCTAGGACGAAAGGGTTTCACGATCGTCACCGGTGGCGGGCCGGGCATCATGGAAGCCGGTAACAAAGGCGCCTTCGAAGCCAAGGCCAGTTCGGTCGGCTTGAACATCGAACTGAAGCGCGAACAACGGACGAACAAGTACGTCACCAAGAGCATCGGCTTTGATTACTTCTTTTCGCGGAAGGCGATGTTGACGACCTCGGCCCAGGCCTACGTCTTCTTCCCGGGCGGCTTCGGAACGCTCGATGAGCTTTTTTCCGTCTTGACGCTCATCGAAACGAAGAAAATCGAGCCGCGGCCGATCGTCCTGTTCGGGAGCGAATACTGGCGGAAGCTCAACTACTTCATCAAGGAGAACATGTTGAAGCACCACAAGATGATTTCCGAGCAGGACCTGCACTTGTATTCCATCGTTGATACCGTCAAAGACGCGGAGCACATCATCTTCAATTCTAAGCGACGACTTTATACTTTCATGTAATATGGCAACCACACCAAAAAAACTCCATCGCTCGCAGACCAATCGGATGATTGCCGGTGTCTGCGGCGGGCTCGGTGAATATTTCGGTATCGATCCGACGCTCGTTCGCGTCGTGTTCGCCGTGATGACCGTATTCTGGGGCGCCGGACTAGTCCTGTACATCGCGCTGGCGATCATCATCCCGCTCGAAGGCGTCAAAGAGTCCGCACCATCGCTCGGCGCACGGACACGCGGGGCGGCCGAAGAGATCAAGGACAGCGCCAAGAAGTTCGCCCAGGACGTTAAATCGAAGAAAGAATAAATATGGCCGGACGATTCGCCGCTAGTCGGATGCTCGTTCGACAGTCGTTCGACATCTTGCGACAAGACAAGGAACTCATCTGGTATCCGGTCTTGGGGGGACTGATCTCGTTGATGTTCTTGGCCTCGTTCGTCGTGCCGATGTCGCTGGTCGTCGGCGGCGACCAGGCCGAATCCGTTAAGAACGATCCGCTCGGGCTGGCATTCATCTTCGCTTATTACCTCGGCCTGAGTTTCATCACGACTTTTTTCAACGTTGGCCTGGTCGCCTCGGCGATCCACCGGATGAACGGCGGCAACCCAACTTTTTCGTACGGTTGGAACGCCGCGGCCAATCGCGTCGGAAAAATCTTCGTTTGGTCGCTGATTTCAGCGACGGTCGGCGTCATTCTGAAGTTGATCGAAAACAAGGGCGGCATTTTCGGAAAAATCGCGTCGATGCTAGTCGGGTTCGCCTGGAGCTTGCTGACGTTTTTCATCGTGCCGGTGATCCTCCTCGAGAATCTGCCGGTGACCGATTCGATCA
>JACRFO010000062.1 GCA_016217865.1 Candidatus Kerfeldbacteria bacterium
GGCCGATCACCCGCGGGTCCTGATGACTCCGCACAACGCCTTCAACACGCGGGAAGCACTCGAACGAATCCTCGCGACCACCGCTGACAACATCGCCAGCTGGGTGGCCGGTACACCGAAGAATATCGTCAATTAGCCGGGCGACTTGACGGCCAACCCGGCGTGACGTATGCTTTTCGTGAACCCCCACCCCAGGGGTAGGGGAATAACCACCAACGATATGTCGCACTCCCCTGCCATTACCCGCCGGATCCAAACCGTTGAAGGACATTTACGCCGGGTCAAGAAAATGATCGATGACGAGTCCTACTGCATCGATGTCATCAACCAATCGAAGGCCGTTCAAAGCGCGCTGGCCAAGATCGACGAAATGCTTCTCGAGCACCACCTCCGGACTTGCGTCGTTGACCACATCAAGGCCGGCAAGACCGAGCTCGCGACCAAAGAAGTCTTGAGCGTCTTTCGACGGAGCGCCTGACCATGGCCACCCTACGCTTCCCCATCGTCGGTATGCACTGCGCCTCGTGCGCCAAGAACATCGAACGGGTCGTGAAAAAACTTCCCGGCATTTCGGCTGTCCAGGTTAACTATGCCACCGAGCAAGGCCAGGTCGAATATGACCCCTCGAACTGCACCGCAGAAAGAATCGGCGAACAAGTTGGGAAACTCGGCTACACGGCCGTCCTTAGCACACCGGAAAATGAACACCATGAGTCACACGAACATCAACACATCCATACCAACGCTGAATCAAATCGTGACACCGGTGTGGCAAGTCAACCGGAGGAGAAAAGTCCGGAACACGGCGTTCACGATCATGCTAAAATGCTGCGAGCTGAAGAACTCCGCCGCCTAAAAATAAAGCTTTGGTTCGGAGCAGCTGTCTCATTACTTGTCCTTCTCCCAGACGTCATGATGATGCTGGGTGTGGAAGGACTACCGGAAACAAGCCTTAAGATGGCACAGCTTATTCTGGCAACTCCAGTGCTTTTTTGGGCTGGGTCACAATTTTTCGTTAGCACATGGAAATCTCTGCGCTTCTTCCAGGCCAACATGGACACGCTAGTCGCTATGGGCACCTCAGCGGCCTACACATTCAGTCTGGTCGCCGTTCTATGGCCGTCGGCTTTCGCCGGTTCCGGACAAATCCCCGGAACATATTTCGATGTGACGGTCGTGATCATCACGTTGATATTGCTAGGGAAGTATCTCGAAGCTCGCGCCAAGGCTGGAGCGAATGACGCCATTAAAAAACTTGCTGGTCTAGCGGCCAAGACTGCCCGTGTCGTACGCGACGGTTCAGAGATCGACGTTCCCCTTGATCAAGTTCATGTTGGCGATATAATAATCGTTCGTCCGGGAGAAAAAATCGCGGTCGACGGCATCGTGACCGATGGTCAATCGGCGGTCGACGAATCGATGGTCACCGGCGAAAGTCTACCGAGCGAGAAAAAGGTTGGCAGCACCCTTTATGGCGGAACGGTCAATCAAGACGGGACGCTAACGTTTCGGGCCACGAAAGTCGGTAAGTTGACGCTCTTAAGTCAGATCATCCAGTTAGTTGAAGAGGCCCAAAGTTCCCAAGCACCGATCCAACGGCTAGCTGATTCTATTTCCGGTGTTTTTGTCCCGATCGTCATCGGCATTGCTACGGTAACATTTGTCGGCTGGATGATGTTTGCTCCCGCTAACGTCGTCCCGGTAAATTTTGCCCTGGTCTTGGCCGTCACTGTCCTCATCATTGCCTGTCCTTGTGCCCTTGGACTGGCTACCCCAACAGCCGTCATGATCGGCATCGGCAAAGGCGCGGAGTACGGTGTTCTGATCCGCGATGCCTCCGCCCTTGAAACACTACATAAAGTCAATACTGTAATCTTTGATAAAACCGGAACCATTACCGAAGGAAAGCTCCGTCTTGTTGAAGTCATGGGACCGGCAGAAACGCTCCAACTCGCCGCGTCTTTGGAGTCGAAGAGCGAGCATCCCGTTGGCCGTGCCATCGTCCAGGCCGCTAAGCAGCGTCAGTTGGCCTTACTACCCGTGGCCGAATTCAAAGCGTATCCTGGTCGAGGCGTCGCCGGTGTTGTGGCTGGACAAACTGTAGTCGTCGGATCGGCCTCGCTGTTGGCCACGCTCGACTTCAAGACCGACAAACACGCCAATGAGCTAGCGACTTTGGCGGCCCGAGGTCTGACCGCTGTTTTTGTCGGTTCAGCCGGCCACTCGATCGGCCTGATCGGCGTCGGTGACACCATCAAACCTTCAAGCCAGGATGCGATTGCCGATTTGCAGCGGCTAGGAATCGAGGTCTTTCTTATCAGTGGCGACAACGAAGTGACCGCCGGTGCCATTGCTCAACAAGCTGGCGTACCAGCCCATAATGTCCTCGCTAACGTCCTGCCACAAGACAAAGCCGCGAAGGTCAAAACATTACAGCTGTCCGGAAAACGCGTTGCGATGGTCGGTGACGGCGTCAATGACGCACCGGCGTTAGCCCAAGCTCATGTTGGTATTGCCATGGGATCTGGTTCGGACATTGCCCGGGAAGCAGCCGGAATCACGATCGTCGCCAACGATCTCAAACAAGTGGTAACGGCCATTAAGCTTTCCAAATCAACACTGCGTAACATCAAGCAGAATCTTTTTTGGGCGTTTATCTATAATATCCTCGGAATACCGATCGCGGCTGGCGTCCTCTATCCGGCGACTGGCTTGCTCTTAAGCCCGATTATCGCGTCGGGGGCGATGGCGTTCTCATCGCTGTTTGTCGTCCTAAACTCTCTTCGGCTAAAACGATTTGGTCGACATTTACAAGACTAACTTGGCGATGGTTTTCGGGTATGCGATACTGATGACATGAGCCACGCTTCGCTCGCCAACATCGCCCGCTTCGTCCGTCAGGCCATCCTTCGATCTACGACGGCAGCCGGGTCTGGCCACCCGACCTCGTCGTTGTCGGCCGTCGAATCGATGGTCGAATTGATGTTCGGCGGACACTTCCGAGCCAACCTGAAGCGTCCCCACGATCCCGACAACGATCGACTGATTTTTTCCAAAGGACACGCCGCACCATTGCTCTACGCGCTATATGCAGCTGCCGGCCAGGTCGGGCCATCGGAGTTGCTCACCCTCCGCCGCCGGTCCAGCCGCCTCGAAGGTCATCCGATGCCGTCGTGTCCATATACCGAAGTACCGACCGGTTCGCTCGGCCAA
>JACRFO010000063.1 GCA_016217865.1 Candidatus Kerfeldbacteria bacterium
CATTAGAATAATAACTCACACCATTGAGGTAATCTCGTGATGATGTAGCAGAGCAGCCACTTGCGACTGAAATATAGTTGAAATAGATTTTCTTGCATTGTATCGTTTGGTCGCTACTCTGGTTGTAACAAAATGAAGCTTCCTCACGGACAAATGTCGAACCCGCCCCGCTTTGCGGCTTGGTTCCAACGTATGGACCATAGCAAGTATCAGACCACATTTCGCATACTTGCGTCTGCCACACCGACTTTGTCCGATTATAGCGCGTGTCTGATGATGCGCCACCTAATCCAATCGAGCCAAAAAATTGACTCGAACCTTCGACCGTGAACGCGCCTTGAAAATATCCGGCGTAATTCGCGCCAGTGCCGGTACCGGCTATAGCCCGGACACCAAAGGTCGTCTTCCCGGACGTAGCATTTCCGCCACGCGCTTCTAGGGCCGAAGAATTTGATACTGGACCGCCAACTCCTCCGGTGGCAACAATCGCGTTTGATCCAACCCCACTTGGACCAGACGTCCCGGTACTAGTAACAGCTAGGGCCGTTCCGGGATTTCCAAATGTCAAATTAGTACGTCCACTAAAATACGCCGCGTAACCAGCGGGATTCTGCTGTTCCGCAAAAATGGCTGAGTTAACATTGTTGGCATATGCCGCGATGGAATCGCCGGCGCTGCCGGTCCCCGTTGTTCCACCGCGGTTCACAACTAGTCCGCCCGCTGGAATGACCGAATCGCTTCCTAAGCCGATATTCTGATCAGAACGATTGCCATTGGCTACGCTCAACACTGCATCCAGGGTCGGGGTACTTGCTGCCGCCCAATTGTTGCTACAGTTCGTCGAAGTGTTCGGGTCGCCGAAACAAAGACTATTCTTGATGTAAACGTTGCCGCCAGGCGCGACCGCCAAATACCGATTAGTCGGTGAACCGTTAAATTGGAAGTACAGCGAATTCTGTACATGACCGCCAGCGGTGGGCGAATTGTCGTTCAACATCTGCCAGACGTTCGTGGCGTCGATCCGGATGTTGTATCCGGCCGAACGAGAAGCCGAGCCGCTGCTGCCGGTCGCAGTGATTTGGGCATTAGCAGTGGTCGCGGTTGTGCCACTGTTGGCCTCGAGTGGCCAACCAGGCGTCCATGTCGCTAGTGTTCCTGGGCCAACTCCGGCGAACCCGACCTCATTTACTGTGAACTTTTGTCCGCCATTACTGATAAACCGAAGACGATCGGTAAAAAGGTCAATATACCAATCATGAAAAGAACCACTGCTACGAAGCAAATCAATTTGTCCGCCTTCATTGGTTGCATCCTGGGCGGTGACAATAAGGCCATTTGCCGTAACTGATCCGGGGACCGTTAAGTAGGTCTTAGTGGCGACGGCCGAAAACTTCGCAAAATTAGCAGATGAACCGGAGAGTGACCCCGGGCGAATGAAGATGTCACCCGAGCCGGCGATGTCCCGGCCGGCGTTGCCTAGTTCTAATATATTGTCGCCCGTCGCCCCAGGCGCAACCGTAATAACTCCACCATAAATGGTCAGTTTTGAAATTGCTGTACTAGTTACAGGAGCGGACGAAACAGGGAAAGCTATACGCAGTACACCAACTGTGACTACCACAGCTGCACTTAAAAAAAGAAAACGAATCGACGGCATAACCTTTAGTCTATCCGAACTGATCCGCTTTTTTTTCTTAGAATTCACAGTGCTCTATGCACAGAATTGAGTAAGAAAATTATACCATAAACCGACCGCAAGCGCAGCTCGGGTCCGAACGGCAGTCAATGCTATGATTTGGCGGGCAATCCTTATGTCGCGCAACTACTTACACAGGCACCGCAACACTTCGTAGGCCTGGTTGTTGCCTGGCGCTGGAGCGCCGAAGGTCGTCAAACTTCCCGAGGCAAAGCCACAGCCGACTTCCAGCGCGCGATCGCCATAGGGTGGAACCGTGCCATCGATCGAGCCGCCGCCGGTGATGTGCCGCCAGGCCATGACGCACTTTCCGCCACCGGCCGTCGAGCCACAGGCCGTATCGCACGTGACCGAGGGGGATTTATTCAACTGCGTCCACGTGACCGGCTTTTGCTCAAAGGCCTGGGCAGATCGCTTGATCGTGAAGTTAAGACTATTCCCGCCGGCCCCTTCGAACAATGACGTCCCGATGAATTTACCGGCGTAGAGAGACGCCCCGCTCGCCCGGACCGCCTCACTGCCGCCCGAGGCATAGAGTCCGATTCCACCCGTCCCGCCGGTCACCATGATGCCGGTCGAGGAAATGTTCGATCCGCTCGTGTACGTGTTCCGGACATCGAGCGTGGCCCGGGGGAACGAGCAGGCGCCGCTGCAATTGGCCGGCGCACCGACGATCAGTCCGGCGCCCTCGAACCAAGCCGCGTACCCGTTCGGGTTGAGGTTGTTCACGTGTAACGGAAAACCGGTCAGGTTTCCGTCGGCACTGCTGGCGATGTTGGTGTTAATACTAAGGACATTACCGATGTAGTTCCCCGGGGTGTCGGCAGCTGGATCGGTGAGTCCGAACCGCTGATAAACTCGCAGATCACCCTTGAATACAGCTGCTCTCGACCAGGAGAGGCCCAATTGCGGTCCACTGGTGTTGTAGTATTGATGTTGCGCCACGAAACCGATGCCTTCGATGTTACCTGGATCGCCGGGCGGTGAGTCGAACGCCCGGCCCGCCCGCGCCACTAGCGCGCCGGCCGTACCGCTGGCATATTGCGAAGAGAAGTAGCCGGCATAACTACTAGTACCGGAACTGTCTTGCCGAGCGTATAACGCCGCATTCGTTGAGTTGGCAAAGGCCGCCAACCCGTCGCCGGCAAACGCCGTGATCGGACTCAGGACAGGCTGGTCGACGATCGCGCCGGACTGCGCATTGTGGACGAGCATGGTCCCGGCCGGAACCGTCGTCGATCCCAGGCCGGCCGATCGGGCTGATGTGTTCCCGACCGCCAAGACGGCATCGAGCGATGACGCCGGCCCACCCATTCCCGCCCAGGTATTGCGGCAATTCGTCGAAGTATTCGGATCACCGAAACAGAGGTTGTTCTTCGCGTAAACGTTACCGGTCGGAGCGATCGCCAAGTAACGGTTCGTCGGGGATCCGTTGAATTGGAAGTACAACGAATTTTGCCGGTGGCCGCCGGACGAAACGGCGTTATCGTTCAGCATCTGCCAAAGGTTCGTGGCGTCGATCCGGACGTTGTAACCGGCGGATCGGGAGGCGGAACCGCTGCTCCCGGTCGCGGTGATCTGCGCGTTCGCCGTTGTGGCAGCCGTGCCACTGGAAACTTCCAGCGGCCAACCGGGAGCGTTCGTACCGATTCCGGCATACGCGGACTGAGTGACGGTAAATTTATCCCCGCCATTGCTTCGGAAACGGATCCGGTCAGTGTATAAATCGACGTCCCATTGATGGTATAAACCGCTGCTGGGTTGGAACTGGATCTCACCGCCCTCAAAACCGGTATCCATGGCGGTCGCGACGAAACCGTTGGCCGTGACCGATCCGGGTATGGTCAGGTAGGCCTTGCCGGCCACGGCGGTGAACTTCGCAAAGTTGGCAGAAGCACCAGCGAGCGAGCCCGGC
>JACRFO010000064.1 GCA_016217865.1 Candidatus Kerfeldbacteria bacterium
ATTATGGACCATGCCAAGATTATCGCCTTCGGGACGCCACTCGAACTCCTGCGGCTGGCTGATGCTGGCGCGACCATTGAATTCCACATTGATCGACCGCTCGACCAGCAACAACTCCAATCCCTCGCCGGCGTTAACCAGGCCAAGATCGAAAACCACGTCGTGTTCTTGAAGAGCACCGAACCAGCCAAGACGCTTCCGGCCCTCTTCGCCTTAGCGTCGGCGTCCGGCGTCACCATCAACAACCTTCAGATGCACCAAGCCACCCTTGAAGACGTCTTCTTGAAACTCACCGGCCACACGCTCCGCGATTAATCCTACTATGACGATTCGCGCCCTCACCATCGCTGCTCTGAAAATGCTGGTCCGTAACCGGCAAGCGTTGTTCTTCACTCTGATCATGCCCTTCATTTTCATCGGCATTTTCGGGCTGATCGGTTTCGATAAACCACCGACGATTGACCTCGGTATTGTCACCTCGAAACCGACCGCGGCGACGACCATGTTTGTCGACTCGCTCGAGAAGATTGATGCCCTCCACATTTTCCGCGGTTCCGAAGCCGAGGAAACGGCGGCGTTGAAGAAGGGTGATCGAGCGCTGGTCATGGTCATTCCGGATGAATTGTTCCCGGACCCAGCCGCGACCACTCCGCCAGTCACACAGCACGTTCGGCTCTTACAGAACGTCGCCCAGGCGCAGCAGGCTGCTACCGCCCAAGCTATCATCTCGCAATTCTTCGATAAGACGAGCTTACAGATTGTGAAGGCCCCAGTCTTCTTCGACCTGCAGGTCGAGTCGGTCAACGCCAAGAAGGTCAAGTACATCGACTTCCTCCTGCCGGGTATCGTGGCGATGTCGATCATGCAGATGGCAGTCTTCTCTGTCGCTTTTGTCTTCGCTGACTACAAAGAGAAGGGGATTCTCAAACGCCTCTTGGCGACGCCGATGAAACCGTATCAGTTCGTGACAGCGAACGTCATTACCCGGTTGATCATGGCGCTGTTCCAGACGCTGACCTTGCTCGGAGTTGGAGCGTTAGTCTTCCACTCACACATCTATGGGGCGTGGTGGCTGATTCTACTCTTGTCGACGCTCGGCGGGATCATGTTCCTGGGGTTAGGGTTCACCATTTCCGGTTTGGCTAAAACCGTTGACGCTGTGCCAGCTATCGCCAACCTGATTATCTTCCCGATGCTGTTCTTGTCGGGGATCTTCTTCCCGACCTCGAGCATGCCGAACTGGCTGCAGCACGTCGTTCAGTACCTCCCGCTGCAACCGTTTGCCCACGCCATGCGCGAAGTCGTCGGCAATGGTGCCACGCTCTCCGCTATTTCCCATGACGTGTTCTGGATGCTCGGCTGGGCAGCAGCGCTGTGTATTCTAGCAGTCTTCACCTTCGGACTCGAAGAGAAGCGGGTCTAAATGCTGTTGCTGGCCGCCCTTGACCGTGGGCGGACTTTACCGTACCGTCAGAACACCGCTGGGCCGTGGCCGCACGAGGAAGGGGGGACGCATGGAAGCCGTGCCGACACTCCGGGTCAGCGATCACCAGCGCGTGATCGAAGTCGAGTGCTACAGTGCCAAGGATCGAAAGGAGGAACCGACAGTCACCTACAAGTGCCTCGACTGCAACCAGGAGGCCAACCACAGGTTCGAATTGGCCCGTAAACGTTGCGTGCCGAACCGCTGAAATACGCGGTTTTTTCTCGCTTGACAGTCCCGTTCAGACGGGGTAGAGTAACAGCACGTCGCCCCACCGGGGCCTTTTAGAAGTGACGCATCATGGCAATCCGCCTCTTTGGATACTTCCGGGAATCCCGGGAAGAACTGAAAAAAGTCGCTTGGCCGACCTGGCTAGAAACCCGCAACAATACGTTGCTCGTGGTCGGTATTAGCCTCTTCGTCGCGCTCTTCTTGGGCCTGGCTGATGTTGGACTTGCGGCGCTGCTCAATCTCATGACCAAGGGCTAATCTATGCCAAAGCAAACACTCCAACAGGGAAAACGCTGGTACGTCCTCCACACCTACTCCGGGTACGAAGAGAATGTTGCCCGCAACCTCCGTCAGCGTATTGAATCGATGGACATGGAAGATAAAATCTTCAATGTCCTCATTCCAACCGAGAACCGCATCCGGATCAAGAACGGCAAACGCAAAATCATCACCGAGAAAATCTTCCCGGGATATGTCCTGGTGGAAATGATTGTTACCGATGACTCCTGGTACGTCGTGCGGAATACACCGAACGTCACCGGTTTCGTTGGATCTGGTACCACGCCAACCCCGATTGCTGAAACGGAAGTTCGGGCGCTCCTCGAACGGATGGGTGTGGCCGAACCGAAGTACAAGATCGATGTCGAAACTGGTACACCGGTGCGCATTACCGATGGCCCATTCAAAGAATTCGAAGGCAAGGTCGCGGAAGTTGATGAGGGCCGCGGCAAGGTCAAAGTGCTCGTCTCGATGTTCGGCCGCGAAACACCGGTTGAACTCGACTTCCTCCAAGTTAAGAAACTCTAATCTGCTGGTTGGTTGCGCGCTTCTCGTAACTGACCGTACCCTTACTCCACTCCTATGGCGAAGAAGATCAAGACAGTTATCAAGTTACAAATTCCCGGTGGTAAAGCGACGCCCGCTCCACCGGTCGGTACGGCGCTTGGCCCCCACGGGCTGAATATTGCTGAGTTCGTCAAGAAGTTCAATGATGCCTCGAAGGACCGGATGGGTGAAACCACGCCGGTTGAACTGACGATTTACGAAGACCGGACGTACTCGTTCATCCTCAAGACCGCGCCAGCCTCTGTTCTCCTGCTCAAAGCGGCGAAACTTGAAAAGGGGAGCGGCGATCCGCTCCGCCAGAAAGTGGGCAAGGTCACGAAGGCCCAAGTCCGAGAAATCGCCGAAAAGAAAATGGCCGACCTGAACGCAAAAGACCTCGCCGGCGCGATGCGCACGATCGAGGGCACGGCCCGCAATATGGGTATCACCGTCGAAGGCTAATTATCCACTCACGCATCCGCCTATGGAGAATCTCAATTTCCTTGCGCCACTGCTGATGATTGCTGGCGTCGCGGTCATCATCCTGGCCATCATTGCGGTTGTGCAGGATATGAAACAAGAGCGCAAGTACGGATACCGCCAAGCCTTCTTCACTATCGTCGCCTTGGTCATGCTGGTCATGGCCGTCGGGTCGGGTGTGTCCCTGCTGGTTCTCGGTTTGAAGCAGGGCGTCTTTACGAATGCCAAGACGTACAACTCGCGGATGAACACGCCGCCGACGCCGTTCTTGACCGGTGATATGGAGAAGAGCGTGGTTTTGGTCGCTCCCTACACCTGCGAATCGAACTGTCAGTTCACCACAGCGGATAAGCAGAATTTCACCAGCTGGAAGACGGAGTACCAGTACTGGAAAGACTCGGCCAACACGACCCAGCAGTTCCGTCGTGACTTGGCTGGTGCCCTCGCCTTGTTCCTCGTCTCGTTGCCGCTCTACCTCCTCTTCACGCGTTGGATGAATCGCGGCGCGAAGGAGGAAACCCAGCAACACCTCCGCCCGTCGCCGCTCCGTTCGGTTTACTACTATGGCGTGGCCTTTGGCGGCCTGGTCATGGCGGTCGTAGGTGGCGCGATGCTCCTCAACACTGTGCTGAAAGTTGCTTTAAAGACCACACCGTCGAACTCGATCTCTTCCCCACAGATGGCTACCGCCTCAACCTTAGCAGCTGACAGCGTCATCGCTTGCGCTGACAAGTGTGGTTTCACCGCTGATGACGTCGCGCTGGTGAACGAGTGGAAGACACAATACGCGACCTCCATCGCCGCCCAGAAGAGCACGAGTGGTTCAACGGCGAACGACCTGGCGAATACGATTCCCTACGTGATCATTGGTTTCCCGCTGTTCTGGTACCACTTCTCGCGAATCCGCAAAGAAACCGTCACGCCGACGCCTGCACCTATCGCTTAACGCTTAATCACTTTGTGGGACCTGGGTACCGCCCAGGGTTTGCACCACGAAAGGAACCAGTATGTCTAGCAAACGTTTCCGATCAGCCCTCGCGCTGGTCGATCAGGAAAAACAGTATTCACTCGAAGACGGCGTCGCGCTCGTCAAGCAGACAGCGACCACAAAATTCGACAGTAGTATTGAAGTTCACGTCCGCTTGGGTATTGATCCCAGCAAAGCCGACCAAATGGTTCGGTCGACTGCTCAACTCCCAAAAGGAACTGGCAAGAAGCTCCGGATCGCCGTCTTCGCGAAGGGCGCCGCGGCCAAAGCCGCCAAGGAAGCCGGAGCCGACCTCGTTGGTGACGATGACCTGATTGCCGAGATCAAGAAGACGAGCAAGCTCGACTTCGATATTGCGATTGCTACACCGGACATGATGAAGTCCCTAGCGCCAGTTGCAAAGACGTTGGGCACGAAAGGGTTGATGCCGAACCCGAAGAATGACACCGTTTCGGCTGATCCAGCGGCGGCAGTCAAATCGTTGCAGACTGGAAAAATCGCTTTCCGTTCGGACTCGACAGGCAATGTCCACCAGATGATCGGCAAGGCATCGTTTTCGACTGAAGATCTCAAGGCTAATCTTGAAGCTTTCCTCGATGCTCTGAAAAGGGCAAAGTCGCCCGAAACGAAGGGCACCTATATTCGCTCGATCACCCTCACTTCATCGATGGGTCCGGGGATCACATTGACCACCAATTAGGGCTAAAACCTCCGCGTTGCGGAGGTTTTTCGGTTGTGGTAAGGTGCCACCACCAAGTTGTCGGAGGGCCTTGGAACTGGCCCTTTGACAACAACCCTGTCACTACAAGGAGCGACTCATGAAGATCGAACCGCTGTTGATTGACCTGGAGGGGGACGATGGTTCTGGTAAGACGACGGTCATCGCGCGTCTCGCCAAGGAGCCAGAGTTTGCTGACGACGTCTTCACCCGGGAACCGGGCGGGACGATCCTTGGTGAACGTCTCCGCGCTGTCCTGAAGGACAAGACCGTCAGGCGCAGTGCCTGGGCGGAAACCTTCACGTTCATGGCAGCCCGAAGTGAACTGATCGACGAAGTCGTGCTTCCGGCCCTTCTGGCTGGACGGCGGGCTTTCCTCGATCGCTACTTCACTTCGACGCTGGCCTACCAGTGGGGCGCACAAATGGGTCATGAGGACCCAACCGAGTTCATGCGGCTGCCGAAGATTGCTGGTATGCCGTTCCCGGGACTCGTCCTCTGGTACGATCTTGACCCAGCCATCGCCATGACCCGCCGTCCGCAGCAGGAATCGGCTCATGATCACTTCGATGCGCGTGAGCTCGACTTCCATCAGCGGGTCTGCGACAGTTACCGCCGCCTCTTCACTACCTACGAACCGTGGAAGACAGTCGTTCGTCGCATCGATGCCGCCCAGCCACCTGACGCTGTGTACGCTGATACGCTGGTGGCCATTCGCGACTACCTGCGTACCCACGCCTAACTCGGGGAGAACCAACCATATGTCATCACACTTCACCGAAGAGGAGCAGCGTCTCCTGTCCAAGTACGTCTCCGACCCGACCGGGCCGGTCTACGTCGTCTATCCGGCCGCTATGCCGGGGATGATCGGCGCAGCCTACGCGCGGTACAGCCGGGCCAAGGGCGGATTCCGTGAGACCCTCCTGAAGGAGTTCATCGAGGACGGACACCTCGACGCGGAACACGCCGACAAGCTGATCACGCGCGTGCTCATCGCCTTCGGCGACGACTCCGTCCAGGAGATGGAGAGCGCCTGGGTGTCGATCGAGGAGGTCTCGAACGTCCTGACGAAGATCATTGAGGACCTCCGTCTGACGGCGGCGATCGAGCAGTCGACCCGGTATGTCTTCTACGACCAGGTCGACGAAGCCGGCCGGTTCCGCTACTACCGGGAGCCGACCATCATGGCCTCGCGGCACGCCAAGCGGTTCGAGGAGACGATGGATTTCGTCTTCGGGACCTACGTGCGGCTGATCGAGCCGATGCAGGAGTACTTCCGCGGTCGGAAGCCACTCGCGCAGGCCCAGTACGAGATCCGTCAGGGCCAGGGCAAGACGACCTACGCCCAGTGCCAGGACGATGAGGCGCGCAAGGACTTCGAGCGGACCTACAAGATGGACATCCGCACGAAGGCCTGCGACACACTGCGCATCCTCCTGCCGGCCTGCACGCGGACGAACGTTGGTCTGCACACCAATGGCCGTTCGTTCGAACACCTCCTGCGGCGGCTCTACTCGAGCGACCTGCCGGAGGCGCAGACCCTGGCCACGCAGATCCACGCCCAGCTCAATACGGTCATCCCGCGCTACGTTCAGCGGGCGGCCCGGAGTGAGTACCTCGTCGAGACTCGCCACGCCATGCAGACCTTGGCCGACGAATTGCTCGGCGGGATCGAACCGGCGCCGAGTCGGCGGGGCATCACCCTGCTGCCGCGGGACCTCGGTCCTGATGGGCAGCTGGCGGCGATGCTCTTCCCGTTCTGCCGCCACTCGATGGAACAACTCGTCGCCCTGATCAAGCAGTGGGGTGACGAGACGCGTCAGCGCATTCGCCGGACGTACATCGGCCAGCGCCGCACGCGTCGTGACCGGCCGGGGCGTGCCCTCGAATTCGGCTATCCCTGGGAGATCGAGATGGTGCTCGATCTGGGCATCTACCGCGACCTCCACCGCCATCGGATGCTGACGCAGGAGCGTCAGCGCTACACCGTCGAGCTCGGTTTCACGACTCTGCTCGATGACATCCGCGAGGCGGGTTTCCTCGACGACGTGATGGCTTGCGTCGAACGGGTCGATGCGCTGTACTACGAGCTCACGCGGGATCTCGGTCCCGACATCGCGCAGTACGTCGTGCTGCTGGGGCACAACATCCGCTGCCGCTTCGGCTTCAACGACCGGGCGATCCAGCACCTCCTCGAGCTGCGGACTGGTCCGCAGGGACACCGCAACTACCGTCTCGTCGGCCAGGAGCTCTACCGCCTGATGATCGCCCGCGACGGCGACCGGATCCGGGACATGCTCGGGTTCGTCGATCTCAATGATTATGACTGGCCGCGCGGCGATTCCGAAGCCGGACAGCGGGCCAAGGAGGCCAAACTCACCACGTAACTTCAGCCTTGTCTCACCCGGGACTAGGCTTTTTTCTTTCCGCAATATCTGGTACAGTACGACTGCTATGGCCACGTATGAAGCGGTTATCGGACTGGAAGTCCACGTGCAGTTGAAGACCAAGTCAAAGATGTTTTGTCGTTGCGACAACCGCGACGATCAGACACCGAACAGCGCCATTTGTCCGATCTGCACGGGGCAACCGGGCGCGTTACCGTTACCTAACCAGCAGGCAATTGACTGGGCGGTGATGGCTTCGCTAGCCCTCGGGTGTTCGATCAATCAAGAATCGAAGTTCGATCGGAAGTCCTACTTCTATCCCGACCTCCCCAAAGGCTACCAAATCAGCCAATACGATAAACCATTCGGTTACGCCGGTCAGGTGAAGGTCCGTGTTGGTACTGACGCCAAGCTCTTCCGTATCCACCGTCTCCACCTGGAAGAAGACGCCGGGAAACTCATCCACGGAGATGGGACAACGCTCGTGGATCTCAATCGCGCCGGGACGCCGTTGATGGAAATTGTCAGCGAACCAGATTTCCGGACCCCAGCGGAAGCGAAAGCATACATGCAAGAATTGCGCTTAATCATGCGCTACCTGGGCATCTCTGATGCCGATATGGAAAAGGGCCACCTCCGCTGCGATGCGAATATTTCGCTTCGCCCAACCGGAGACGATCGTCTCTATCCGAAAACGGAAATCAAGAACTTAAATTCCTTCCGGGCGGTCGAGCGAGCGCTGCAGTTTGAAATTGAGCGACAGCGGGCGCTGTGGGAAGATGGGCAAGCACCGCAGACGCAAGCGACGCGCGGATGGGATGACGCTAGCCAAAAAACCGTCGAGCAACGTACCAAAGAAGAAGCGGCCGACTATCGTTACTTTCCCGAGCCTGATCTGCCACCGGTGG
>JACRFO010000065.1 GCA_016217865.1 Candidatus Kerfeldbacteria bacterium
AAAAATTACGAAACTCGAAGTCGATGAAAGTCCGAACACCGCTTCGAAGTTCAACATCCTGTCGATCCCGACCCTGGCGATCTTCAAAGACGGGAACCTCGTCTGGCAGGGCGTCGGCGTTCACCAGAAGGCCGCCATCGTGGCCGAGTTGAACAAGCACCTGTCGTAATTTCATGGCGACGTCGCATGACGTCATTATTGTTGGCGCCGGTCCGGCCGGCCTGACGGCCGCGCTCTATGCCGCGCGCCGAGGTTTACGGACCCTGGTGGTATCACAAGACATCGGTGGACAAGCGGCGACGACGGCCAGCGTCGAAAACTATCCCGGCCTCGAGCACGTCGATGGTTTGGCATTAATGATGTCTTTCAAGGCGCAAGCCGAGAAGTACGGCGCGGTGATTGCAATTGACGAAGTTCGGGCCGTTACCAAAACGGGTGATGACTTTACCGTCGTCGCCGCCAATCAGACCGCAACTGCGCCGGCAGTCATTTTCGCTCAAGGGCTGACCCACAAACATCTTGAAGTTCCCGGCGAGGATCGCCTGATCGGTCGCGGCGTCTCGTACTGCGCGACCTGCGATGCACCACTATTCAAAGGAAAATCCGTTGCGGTTGTCGGCGGCGGGAATTCGGCGATGGACGCTGCGCTGTTGTTGGCACTGTGGTGTCCGACGGTGTACCTCCTGACCCGTCACGCAGAGTTTCGCGGCGAACGCGTACTGATCGACCGGGTCCAGTCGGCGAAGAACATCAGCGTCGTGACGGATGTCGTCACAACGGCCATTCATGGCGATGCTTCCGTCAACGGGTTGTCCTACGAACGTCACGGCACAACACAGCGTCTTGAGGTCAGCGGTGTCTTCGTGGAGATCGGTTTTACCGTCCAGCCGGCGTTGATGAAAGGGCTTCTACCGCTCGACGATCGCCACGAAATCATTATCTCTGACGGAACGAATGGGACGAGCGTCCCCGGGTTGTTCGCGGCCGGTGATGTGACGACGATTCGCCAGAAACAGATTGTCATCTCGGCGGGCGAAGGTGCGAAAGCGGCCTTGGCCGTGCATCAGTACTTACAGTCCCGCGGTATTGCCCCCCGTGCTGGGATCGTCGACTGGGGCGTGACGACGCCGCATCGGTTTGAACATCCGCCACTCTCACCATCAACTCAAACACACTAACGCATTCCCTATGGCCCAGAATCCCTTTGCGTCCGCGATGTCACAACTACAGACCGCGGCCCGCGCCATGAACCTTGCGCCCAGTCTCCTCAAGGCGTTGCAGAAACCACAACGCATCCTCGATGTGGCCATTCCCGTCCGGATGGACGACGGTTCCACCAAAGTCTTCAACGGGTATCGTGTGCAGTTCAACGATGCCCGGGGACCCTTCAAAGGTGGGATCCGTTACCACTGGGATACCAACCTGAATGAGGTGAAGGCTCTAGCTTTCTGGATGGCGATGAAGTGCGCGGTTGTCGGGATTCCGTACGGCGGCGCGAAGGGCGGAATTACCGTTGACCCGAAGCAACTCTCACTTGGTGAGCTCGAGCGACTCTCACGCGGCTGGGTCCAGGCGATGTTCAAGTACATCGGACCGTGGCAGGACGTTCCGGCTCCTGATATCTACACGACCCCGCAGATTATGGCCTGGATGGTCGACGAGTACTCGAAGCAAGCCGGGCAGTGGTCACCGGCGGCCTTCACCGGCAAGCCGATTGAAGTCGGCGGTAGCGAAGGACGAATGTTCTCCACCAGCCAAGGCGGGTTCTATGTCCTTGAAGAGTTAGCCAAAAAAATGAAATTTGTTCCACGTAGAACACTCGTGGCGATCCAGGGTTTCGGTAATGTTGGCGCGTTTGCCGCCGAGATCTTCCACCAAGCCGGGTATGTTGTGGTGGCCGTATCTGACTCCAAGGGCGGAATCGTCAATCTCAAGGGGCTTGATGTTCCGGCTGTCTGGAAGCACAAGGAAGCAACGGGATCAGTCCAGGGCTTTGCCGGTACCAAACCGATTGATAACAAGAAGATCCTTGAGCTCCCAATCCACGTACTCGTCCCCAGCGCCCTCGAGGGCGTTATCACTGGGGCGAACGCCAGCCGGATCAAAGCCAAAGCGATTCTTGAACTTGCCAACGGACCAACCACGCCTGAAGCTGATGTGAAACTCTTCAAGCGGAAAATCCCGGTGGTGCCGGATATTCTCGCCAACGCCGGCGGCGTCACCGGTTCGTACTTCGAGTGGGCCCAGAATCTCAATGGGGTTCATTGGACCGAGCGCGAAGTGCTGACCAAACTCAAACCGATTATGGTCGAGTCATTCGATGCGGTATGGAAAATGGCGGAACGGCATCAGGTCAACCTCCGAACTGGCGCGTACATGGTCGCCATCGATCGCATCGCCAAGGCGATGAAACTCCGCGGCCGGGTCTAGACTCAAGCATAGCGAACACCACAACCGCTGCCGTCTGGCGGCGGTTGGGTTGTGTTCTCAAGAAGCGCGAAGGTTGGTATACTGAAGCCATGGCCAAAACGAAACCACACACCAAAGAGGAACGCGCGCTGCGCGCCGATGGTCACCTCTACATCGCCGGAGTTGATGAAGCGGGGAAGGGCTCGTGGGCGGGTCCGCTCGTAGCCGCGGCGGTCATTTTGCCAGTGGACTTCACGGCCCGCTTGGTCAACGACTCGAAACAACTGACGCCGAAGACACGAGAGAAGATGTTCGTCCACATTACCCGGCAAGCCGTATCGTGGGCGGTTGGCGTTGTGCCGCCGCAGTACATTGATCGCAACGGGATTGTCGCTGCGAACAAGAAAGCGATGCTCGATGCACTGAAGCGCCTACACATTCGTCCCCAGGCCGTGCTCGTTGATGCGGTGAGAATCAAGTATGGGAAGAAACCAGTCAAATCAATCATCGACGGCGACGCAAAAGTGCTGTCCATTGCCGCAGCTTCCATCGTGGCCAAAGTTGTCCGGGATGAACTCATGAATAGCGAACACCGCCTCTATCCAAAGTACGAGTTTCATCTGCACAAAGGATACGGCACAAGACGCCACCATACACTCTTGAAACAACACGGCATCAGTCCGATTCACCGCCGTTCATTCCGTCCGATCAAGGAACTCGCGTAACCGTCCCGTGCTCGAACCACTCGTCCTGTTCATCCTGCAGCTCTTCGGCAGCCGCCTGCTGTCGAATGGGTTCATGATTGGGTACTTCGGTATCAACTGGGATAACCTCCTTCTCTGGCGTTACCACCCGCTCGGGTTTTTCATCGACGTCTTGGCGATTGGCGGTTTCCTCGTGTTTCTCCTCCGCGGTGAACGGTTCCCGCCAGCCCAGAAGCAAAAAGTTATCCTGACGATCTCGTTGGCGGTGATGCTACTCGTCACGGCCTTCCTCTTCGGCGGGCGGTTGTTCAACCGGACGGTTGATCTGATTCACGACGGCGCGGTCCAAACAGAGATCGCTGGGCAGCTACTGCTCAATGGACAGAATCCGTACGACTACAACTTTGCGGGAACAGCCTTTGAACATTTTCAACGACCCAACTTTGGCGATGCGAGTAATCCCACCCTCGACCACTACCCATATCCGCCGCTGCTCCCCGTCTTAACGGCACCGCTCGCGTGGTTTTCGGCGGTAGCGGGATTTCCGTACGAAGGTCGCTGGATATTACTCCTGGCTTTCGCCCTAGCCGCGGGGTTGCTCATCCGCCGCGCGACGAGTCTGGCTGATCGGACCTGGTTGACGATACTGACGGTTGGAAATCCGTTCATTATTTTTTTCCCGCTCATTGGTTTCAACGATATCCTGTTTGCGTCGTGCCTGATCGCGGCTGTGACACTGGCTGAACGGAAGACATGGTCATGGGCCGGCGTATTCTTCGGTCTCGCGCTCGCGGCGAAGCAGACTGCTTGGCTGGCCATTCCCTTCTGGCTGATTTGGATGGTCCGGTCGTTGCACGGCGACCGCCGAACGATGCGCCGGTCGGTGCTCTGGACGATTGGCGTGGTCGCGCTTTTGTACGGTCCATTCCTCATTTGGAACGCGCCAGCACTCTACGATGATCTGGTCCGGTTCGTCTCCGGTGTCGTCCCGCACACCTATCCCATTTCTGGAGCCAGTTTGTGGCAGTTACTGATCATCGAGCGTTCAATTCCATCGCCTTGGATAACCACTTCGGCCTCGCTGTTGCAACTGGCGGTCGCCGCCCTCGTCTTCCCCATTACGCTCCGCCGATTCTGGCAACGCCCGACGGCCAGTCAATTCTTCTGGTCAGTGACATTCGTTATTCTCTGCTTGAGCTGGATCAATCGGTACTTCTACGACAATTACCTTGCCACACTGTTGCTGTTGGCGCTGGCGGGATATGCCTTTTACCAACCGTTGCCGACCGAGAAACGGCAGAGTATACTGTAGCCATGGAATCAACGGCCGCAGCGTATCTTGATCCGCGGGCGCTTCTCGGTAACCTCCGTCTGGCGTCCGGCCAGTGGGTCGGAGATTTTGGTGTTGGTTCAGCCGGCCACTTCGCTTTAGCGATTGCCGAACAAGTCGGTGCTGATGGCGGCGTGCTGATGTTCGACGTCGTCAAGTCATCCCTCTCTGGTGCGGTCACAGCGTTACACGACCGCGGGTTCACCAACTGCCGCTCA
>JACRFO010000066.1 GCA_016217865.1 Candidatus Kerfeldbacteria bacterium
ATCGACAGTCTAATCGGGTTTGGCGCTCGTTCTACCTTTGCCAACGACTACCTATCTCTTCCGTGAAAGAGGCGGTGACGTGCCAATAATGAGACGAAGAAATGCAGTACATAGTATTCTTAGTTCAGAGTATACGCTCAAAATACATCCTGTCAACTGTTAAAGTGAAAGTGTCTAACAAGTATCGGATCGCCTGATCGATCAAACACGAATTCGTAGAAATAAATAACCCCGTCCTTTCGGCGCGGGGCGTTTTGTACGATCACTGCTTCTTGAAGATGAACTGATATCCGACCGGCCAGGGCGTCTCGATGAGGTAGTTCAGGAGGCTGACCTCATGCGAGTTGGCGCCGATGTAGAAGACGCCGATCTGCCCAGCTGATTCCGTCACCTGACCGCAGATGCTGATCAGGTTCGTGCCGTGCCGGATTGCCGGGTACTGCTCGAGCAACGACTCCGTCTCCGGCCGGACACTGAAGGTCAGTTGACGGAGCAGCGCCTCGACCATCGCATCGAGCATCGACGCCGGTTCGTTGAACGTCAGGCTGGTCATCGTGACCGTCGCCCGACCGGTCTGGTCGAACCGGAAGCCCAGGGCAGCGTCGGCGTTGCAGACCTGGTAACGGCTGCGATCGATCCGCTGCCAGCGCGCCAGGCCGAAGTTCACTTCGACCGGCCAGTCGGGACCGAGCGTCGAACGCAGCGGCTGACCAACCTGCTTGCGCATCTGACCGATGATCAGCTGCTTGAAGCGCTCTTCGAGTCCCAAGGTTTCCTCCATGAGGAAGCTCTCCTTCTGGTTGGGCGTGGACGACGACTGTGGTGTCGCGGGCCGAGCTACTTGCCCGGCGGCTTGAGGTTGAGGATCGCCAGGTCCGTCGGCCGGATCGTCAGGATCGGGTAGTGGGCGAACCGGTCGATCAGCTCCTGGGGCGTCAGGTTGTCGAAGCCGTTCGGGCGGTAGGTCCGTAGGTCCATATCTCGGAAGTACCGCGCCCGATCTGCTTCGAAGGCGAAGGCGAGGGATGGCGAGGCCGCGGTCTCGTCGATCTTGAGGCGGATGCGTTCCCACTTCAGGATCGCCAGCCCGTAGGCGCCGTTGTTCATGCGCCAGTAGCAGGCGAGTCTCGCGTCGGCCAGGCCGTGCTTGCCCGAGGTCGTGACGACGAACCACGGACCGTCGTGAACCGGCACGGCCGTGGTGTCGCCGAGCTCGCTCAAGCTGCGCAGTTCCGACGACTGGCCCGGATCGAGCTCGAGGAGCTCGTGCTCGCCTGCCAGGTAGTACTCGCCCGGCGTCAGCGGAAGCTCCGGCGTGGCGGCAGCCAGCTTCGGTTCGGCCGAACAGCCGGCCAGGATCGGCAGGAGACCGGCCAACAGCAGGCCGGTGGTGAGGTAACGCTTCGGCATGGTCATGGTTCGGTGTCTCCCGTGTGTTTGACCGCGGTGGAGTACAGCGTGGACAAACTCCGAGAAACGCCCGAACCGGTGTAAGGAACGACCGGCTATGCTACCAGAAAAACTTTGTCTTGTCAAGGCAGGACGGATAAAAATGAACCCCGGTACGCAAGCGTATCGGGGTTAGGTGCAACTGGCTACGGGGCCATCGCGAAACCGTACTGGACCTTACCGGTGATCGCGGTTCCAGCCACACCATCGGTCTGGCCGAGGTGGATGACGGCGCGGCTGTGCGGATCGAGCTTGCGCTCGAGGCTGACCTGCCAGCGGTCGTGTTCGAGGTGGACTCCACCCCGGTACACGCCGCGCTGGTAGACGATATCCGTACTGGCCGCGGCCGAGCGCCGGTCGAGGTTCTCGACGACCATCTCCCGCAGCAGCAGCCCGAGCCAGGAGGCCTCGAACTGGCCGAAGCGGAAGTGCTGGGAACCCGAGTGAATCCCGCCGAAGACCTTCAGCGGCCCGGTCCGCGCCTTGGCGAACAGATTGACGTCCGTCCGCTGCGGTGTGGTACCGGACTGGGCCGAAGCGACGAGCGATGCCCGGGTGGTGGTGGCATGCAGCGCCACACCATCTCCAGCGGCCGCCGGGAAGTGACTCCCGAGACTGCTGGCCGGGAAGAGGCCGTTGTCCGGACCGGGCAGCGAGTAGCCGACCGGCGTCCAGATTCGACCCGCTTCGAGGCCGAGCTGATCGTTCACCGCGACCGTCGCGCTGGCTTGCATGACGGTTGGTTGCTTCAGGTCGACCCAGGCGTCACCGGTGACGCGGCCGTTCTGCATCGTGATGATGCCCCACAGGGTCCCGAGGTTGAAGCCGCGGTCGCCGTTGTAGGTCATCACCCCGAAAGCCCGTCCGCTGACATCGCGTCGCCGCGACGTCCGCGTCGTATCGATCTGGGTGGTGTCGGTGCCGCCGTTGACCCGCGCCACGTTGGCGTAGGCTTGGACGACTCCGATCATCAGGCTCATCGGTCCCGCTGTCATGGCCAGGATCCACGAAGCCAGGATGGCACTGCGCGAGTTGACCCGAATGAGCTCCGGGTAGTTCTGGATCTCGAGCAGCGCTGACTGGACATCGCGGGCCTTGCGCATCTGGATGAGCCGCTGGGCCGCCAGCCACTCCTGGCTGGGTTCGGCCTGATGCTCCTCCCGATAGGCCCGGGTCAGAGCCTTCAACCGGCGTTCGATGATGCCCGGTTGTCCGACGTACGTCCACAGCCCGACCGGCCAGAACACCATGGCGCTGACCGGCCACCACGGACGTTCCACGAGCTCCGCCCAGAGCGACTCGCGTCGCAACCGGAAGGAGAGGAGGATCGTCAGGAAGGCCGGAACCATGGCGAGGAGCCAGCCATCGACGCCCCGCTTCGTGACGCTCCGCCAGTTGATCTTCAGCGGCGGCGTCGGGTCGGGAGGCAGGAACGACGGCCAAGGATCCTTGCCGCCATGCCGTTCGCGGTAGGTATTGACCGCGTTGAACGAGTTGCGTTCCAGGCCCAGGCCAGTGGCTTCACTGGGCGTGCTCAACTGGAACGTGCTCTTCGACAGCTCTCGTGCATATTCGACGAGCTGTCCGAGCTGCATGACGCGCGGATCGACCGGCCGGCTCGGCGTGACACCAGGCGTGTAGCCGCCGAACTTCTGCAGCGCATCGCCCAGGCCGATCAGCCGACTGTAATCCTCGCCGAACTGTTCGGTCGAGTACTGCCGGCCGGCCGTGCGCGTGTGCTCGATGACCGACAGGGCCAGCTGCTGACCCTGGGCGATCTCGGCATCGCTCAAGTGGATGCGGTACTGCATGTCCGCCTGCATCAAGCCCTGCGGCCAAGCGATGCAGTTGAACAGCACGAACGCGAACGTCGCCACGGTCAGGAATCGCATCAGCGAAATCCTGAAGGGCTGTTCGTCCCGCGGGTAACGGCGGTGGTAGTCCACGTCTTACTCCTTCGGTGGGGGTGGTTGTGGCAACGAACTCCGGAGATCTATAGACAACACATACGGCGTGTTTTGAAAAGAACACAGCAGTCCATTTTTTGGACCGCCGATTGTAGCAAAAAAGCACCACTTTGTCAAGGCAGCGTCAGTCAACTAGTGCCGTAGTGATGACGATCAACATGACAATGACGTCGAGGCGGCGACCCTCTAGGAGATGCGTTAACATTGACGTTTGACGTATTTTTTGCTATCATAAGGTAAGTGATTCACGCACAAGTGCAATTCAATTGACCCGGAGGAACCGGGATTTTTATATACTCGCTCGCTGCATATGGACAATGTTGAACAACAGGGCGTTCCAGAGAGTGCCCGGTCATGGGAAGCACCAACCGAGGAACTAGCCGACGCTAGCCCAGAGGCGCTTGAGGCGCGCGAAAATGAATTGCGAGGCGAGATCGCGGAAGGCGTTGAAGAATTGAGCACCAACGTCGAACAGATTGAAACGCTGGCGACCGATCCGGAAGCCACCCCGACGATGCGGGAACGGTTGCTCGCTTCAATCGACAGGATCGCCAACCGTGTCCAACAGCGATTCGTTAAACAACTCGGCGGATCTGCTGCCCTGGGCGGTGTCTTAGGATTACAAGAGTACCTGATGAACAGCGGAAATAGTCCGATCATGCAGGGTTCGTTGATCAGTCGGACAAACGAAGTTGCATTGGCCGCTGTCGCAGCCTACGCGAGTATAAAAGGACTTCAGTTCGTCGGTCACAAGTTGAAGGAACTCGGCGCACGCCACGCCCTCGACAAAGGAACAGTCGGCAGCGCCAGTGACGTCGCGTCGTATATCTCAAACGAAAGATACGATCTCGATATGCAAGAGGAACCCCTATCGTCCATTCGTGACACAGCGGCTCTGTTTAAGGACAGCCTCCGGATCTTTGATGAAGAGAACGTCTATCCAAAAGAGTACCTCGGTGAAAAGGAGCAAAACGCTCGGTGGAAGAAGGCAATCAAGCGTCTCGGAAGTGAAGCGAGTGAACTGTTAGCGAGTTAGAACCACTTTGACTACAACCATGACGAAAGAAGAACTCCTAGCGAAACTCAAAGCGATTGACGCGACACTCTCACCAACGGAGCGTGTGAAGATGTTGGCTGGACTCAATGAGATACTGAAAGATGCAAACCGCGACCTCAAGGATGTCTACGCTAAAGCCAAAGCCGACCTCGACGCCGCGAAGTCCTAACCGTCATTCAACCACCCAGCCCACCGCTGACCGGTGGGTGGTTTATTTTCAACGAAGGTCAGACACTGGTGCCGGTGCAGTCAGGTCAGTCGAAGTGAACAGGATGACCGCTTCGCCGCTCCGAATCGAAACCGACGTCATGTTTGCCGACAGCGTCCCATCCGGCTTGAGCATCCGCATCGGCACCGCCAGGGGAATCGTGACCGCCGTCGCATCACCGTAGTCGTTACAGTTGTGCCCATCTTTCACGCGCCCAAGAATGCGCGCGTGTTCATACCAACGGCTGAACACTTTGTACCCTTGGCTGTCACAGGCGAGCGCACCTTGCGCGGCAATGGTGACCGGCTCAATCGGTTGCCCGACATTCTGTTCGTAGGCCGGTAACCACTCGGTGAAAAAGTCGAGCGGGTTTGGATCGTTTGGTTTAATGCAGAGGTTCGAATCGAAGTACACTTTGCCCGGATCGCCAACGGCTTCTTTCGCGAGATAGTATGAGGCCAGGCTCCACATCTGGTAGCGTAACTTTGGCGATGTGTAGTTACCAGCAGTGTAGCCTGCTGGGCCGTCATCGCACCAAGATCCAGCCAGGTCGACGGTGCCGCCAGCTTGGGTCATTTGCTGGATGCCGTTGAGCATCGCTTGGTACCGACTCGCACCGAGGATGCCGTTCGAGTTAGCCCGATTGATGTGTTCGGTCATGGCTCCACGCATCGCCAGGCCGTTATTCAAAGCTAGCGGGTCGGAAAAGTATTCGGCGGTGTTGATGTGGGCGAATTTTCCGGCTGCTGCCAGGCGCGTTTGGAGATAGGTGAGCCAGGTCGAGAGATCGGTGGTGTACTGGGTATCGAGCGATGATGGGGTTACCCCGTCATACGGGCTCGGGCGGAGCCCGTTGTACTCGCGGATACCGCCGCCGGAGAGGATGCGCGTTTGGTTACCAATCCCGAGCTGCGTCGAAAAACCCGGCCCATGCTCATCGATGAACAGACCGTCGATTACGTTCGCTTGTCCGGCGCTGTTGGTCTGCAATTCCTGGACGAACCGATCTGCGGTGGCTTGCTGCCAAGTGACGTTGGCCGGGTTTGATACCCAGCGCTTCTGGGTCCAGATGAAGAGCTGGAGCCGGCAGTTGGCGGACAAGGGTTGCGGTTCAGGACAACCCGGGATGGTGATGGTTTCAATCGTGACGCCATTAAGGTCGCGGAATTCGACCTGGGTGTCTTCGCTGACGTGCAGGTACTGATCTTCCGGGAGAGCAGTGAAGAGTGGATGCGGGGTGTTGACGGCTTGGTTGCAGTTCGCTCGCTGGCACATCGTTAAGTCGTAGTCGTACCCGAAAGTCTTGAGCGTCGGGTTGAGCCCGTGGAGGTAGGTGGAGAGGGTATCGGCGGCTTGATACGTACTGTTATCCATCGATGTTTCCATCACATCAACGTGGCGGACGAGCCAAGCGTAGGCAGCGTTCCGCGTCGTGAGGTTAGGAATTCCCCGGGCGGCTCTAGCGAAATCGAGAACGTTGAGGTGCGACCAGTGCGGTGAATTCGTCTGATAGTTCGACGGCGGAGTCGACTGGGCCACGGCCGGAGCGGACGACCACGCCGATGGGACCAAGAGGCCGACCATGAATAACCCCAACACCACGACGGCCGATGACCCGAGGGTTGAGGGCTTGGCAGAGTCGTGGCCAGTGCGAGTCTGGTGACGGGTTCGTGGACGGTGTGCCATGCCTGTAGGATAGCATAAAAATACGGTCTCGGCCGTTATTTGCTATACTCTACGGGTGGATCACACGACCTACAGCGGCCTCACGACAGCCGAAGCGAATGCACGGCTGAAAACGCATGGCCCAAACAGTGTTGTCACGAAGCGAAAACTCCGTCCGATCGTAGCGTTTTTAGGGAAGTTCAACAGTCCGCTCCTCTGGATCATCATGTTTGCGTCGGTCGTGTCGCTGTTCGTCGGCGAGAAGACCGATGCCATCATCCTCATCCTGATGACCTTTGTGTCGGTGGTGCTCGACTACGTCAACACCTCGCGTTCCGAACGCGCCGTTGACGCCCTGGTCGGAAAAGTGGTTACTACCGTGGCGGTCATCCGTGACGGGCAGCAGCAAGAAATTCCCATGGTCAACATCGTTCCGGGGGATGTCGTCGTCCTGACGTCCGGTGATGTCATTCCGGCGGATGGGCAAATCCTCGAAGACAAAGACTTCTTCGTCAACCAGTCGACGCTGAACGGCGAATCTTTACCCGTGGAAAAACACCAGCGGACGCACGAAGTTCCGCTACTGACGATTGATGACCCCACCGTCGTCTTCATGGGGACGAGTGTCGTGACTGGATATGGGACGATGGAAGTCCTGCGGACCGGTCCGAAAACGGAATTCGGAAAAATCGCTGAACGCTTACTGAAAGCCGAACCGCCGACCGATTTTGAGCGGGGCATCCGCAGTTTCAGCGTCTTCCTCGTTCGCGTGACGATGGTCATGGTCGGATTCGTCTTCGTGCTCAATGCTGCGGTCGGTCACGGTTGGCTCAACTCATTCATCTTCGCTATTGCGATTGCCATTGGTCTGACGCCGGAACTCTTGCCAGTCATCCTGACCGTTTCGTTGAGCCGAGGAGCCGTCCAGATGGCCCGCAAGCAGGTGATTGTGAAACGCTTGCCGGCAATTCAAAACTTCGGACGGATGACTGTGTTCTGTACGGATAAGACCGGTACGCTGACTGAGAATAAGATCACCGTCGCAAAGAATATTGATGGCTTCGGTCATGATGACGATGAGGTGCTCCGGCAGGCGTACTTCAGCAGCTACTTCCACACCGGCGTCTTCAATCCGCTCGACGACGCCATCCGCAATTTTAAATCCTGGGCGCGGGATGGTGTAAAAAAAATTGACGAAATTCCTTTTGATTTCGAACGACGACGCGAGTCGATTGTCGTTGAGGAGCAAGGCCGACGCTTACTCATTACGAAAGGCGCGCCGGAGACGCTGCTGACGATCAGTACGAAGTGCCGTCAAGCGATGAATGATGTGGCGATGACGACCGCGCTTCGGGACCACGTGCATGCCACATTTTCGCAATTGAGTTCCGACGGTTACCGCGTCCTCGCGGTCGCAAGCCGTCCGATTGCCGCCGACGAGTTTCCCTACAAACCCGATGACGAGCGGGAGATGGTGTTCATGGGCTTCATCGCCCTCCTCGATCCGCCGAAAGCTGGGGTGAAGGAGACAATCCGCGAATTGAGTGATCTTGGCATTGAAATCAAGATATTGACCGGAGATAATATGCTCTTAACGGAAAAAGTATGCCGGGATATCGGCTTACCGATCCGTGGGGCAGTGAGCGGAACCGACCTCGTCCATCTCGATAAGCAGCAGTGGCGTGATCTCGTTACTTCGACGACGATTTTTGCCCGAATTGATCCGGAACAAAAGGAACGTATCATCAGCGAGTTGAGCGCGGCCGGTAACGTCGTCGGGTACATGGGCGACGGGATTAACGATGCGCCAGCGCTCAAAGCCGCCGACGTTGGCATCTCGGTCAACAATGCCGTCGATGTGGCCAAGGAAACTGCCGACATCATCCTCCTCAAGCACAGCCTCGATGTTCTGCGAGACGGTATTCTCGAAGGTCGGAAGACGTTCCACAACACCATGAAGTACATCATGATGGGTTTGAGTTCGAACTTCGGCAATATGTTCTCGATGACCGCTGCCTCCGGGTTCCTCCCATTTCTACCGATGCTCCCGACGCAAATCCTCTTGAACAACTTCCTCTACGACACGTCGCAACTCACACTCTCGACCGACAATGTTGACGATCAGGATTTGCGCAAGCCGACAATCTGGGACATCCGCTTCATTCAACGCTTCATGTTTGTCTTCGGCCCGATCAGTTCGCTATTCGATTTCGTAACCTTCGGGGTGCTCCTCTGGGTCTTCAAGCTGACCGAAGCGGGTTTTCAAACAGGCTGGTTTATCGAGTCGATCGCCACCCAGATCTTCGTGATCTACGTCATCCGAACGAAGCGTTTACCGTTCTTGCAGAGCCGCCCGAGCCTAGCGTTACTGATCAACACCGTGGCGGTCGTCGCGATCGCTTGGCTGATTCCATATTTGCCGTTGCAGCACTGGTTCGAACTCCAGCCGCTCCCGCTACTGACCGTCGTCGCGGTCTTTGGCATTGTGCTCATCTACCTGCTGATGGTCGAATCGATCAAGCGTTGGTTCTATCGCCGCTGGCAAGCTCGTCAACACGCCCACCATGTTTCACCTGCGTAAGTACAGCAAATCCATTGGGCCGGGAGTGATCACCGGCGCGTCGGACGACGATCCGAGCGGCGTCATAACGTACTCACAAACTGGCGCACAGTTCGGCTACCATTTTCTCTGGCTAGCACTCTTCACAACGCCGCTGATGATGGCGGTCCAGGAGATGTCCGCCCGGCTTGGTCTAGTCACGCGCCAAGGGCTTGGACGGCTGATTCGTCATCACGTCTCGCGTCGGGTCGCCCTCGGCCTAGCGCTAGGCTTACTGATCGTCAACACCGTAAACATCGGGGCCGACCTGTCGGCGATGGCGGCGGTGACGCGGCTGATCTTGCCGGGTCCGCAGGTGTTGTACTTGCTGCTGTTTGCCGCGCTCATCCTCGTCCTCGAAATCACCGTTACTTACGCCCGGTACGTCAATGTCCTGAAGTGGCTGACCCTCGCGCTGTTCAGCTACGTCGCCGTTGCGTTCGTGACTCATCAAGATTGGATCTCCGCGCTGCGCCACACCGTCCTCCCGAGTTTTACCGGCGGGTGGTCGAGCTGGTACCTCATCACCGCGATTCTCGGGACAACGATTTCTCCGTACTTGTTCTTTTGGCAGGCGTCGGAAGAAGTTGAGGAACTGACGGTGCTCCAGCGGATGCAGCATGCGATGCGGACCGACGTGCCGCGGCGATTGCGGGCCATGCGCCGCGACACGGCCTTGGGCATGGTCTTCTCGAATGTCGTCATGTTCTTCATCATTCTCGCTACGGCCAGCACGCTCCATCAAGCTGGCGTGACTGACATAACAAGTGCCGAACAAGCGGCTGAAGCCTTACGACCACTCGCCGGCTCATCGGCCTTTCTCCTGTTCGCATTGGGTATCATCGGGACTGGCCTGCTAGCCGTGCCGGTTCTAGCTGGTTCAGCCGCGTATGCGCTGGCCGACGTGTTCGGTTGGCCAGAAGGACTCGGGAAGACCTTCCGGCAAGCCCCCGCGTTCTACGTAACGATCGGTGCAGCAATTCTCGTCGGTGGGCTAGCTAGCCTGACCGGGTTTGGCGCAGTCCAACTGCTCATTTGGGCGGCTGTCCTCAATGGCTTATTAGCGCCAGTCGTGCTGTGGTACATCAACCGGCTGGCGGCGAGTCGGCGGGTGGTCGGTTCGTACACGAGCCCACCGGTGGTCCGCTGGGGCGGCTGGTTAACGTGGGGGCTGATGACGTTCGCGGGCAGCTTAACGATTATTCAGTTCTTCCGTTAGCGTATGGCAGAAACGGCGACAACCGAGGCTTGGCACGCGCTTCCGACTGAACGAGTCAGTGAACTTTTAAAGACGTCAGCTGACGGCGTCCTCGCTGCCGATGTTGACCGGCGACGGCAGAGCTACGGTACGAACGCCTTGCCGCCACCCGTGTTGCCCGGTCACTGGCGCGTGCTGCTGGCGCAATTCCAAAGTCCGTTGATCGTGATTCTGCTCGTGGCCGCAGTAGTATCCTTTTGGTTGCGGGAAACGCGCGATGCGACCGTCATTTTGGCTGTCGTGGTCATCAATGCGATCATCGGGTATCGTCAAGAATACCAATCTGACCGGGCTGTCCAAAAACTCCTGCAGCTAACGCAACCAATAGTCCATGTCATTCGTGACGGACAAGAACATGAATGCTCGGTTGATGATTTAGTCGTGGGCGATCTTGTTTTGGTCGCCAGCGGTGACGTCATTCCGGCCGACGGGCGATGGCTGACGACAGTTCACGTCCGGGTCAATGAAGCGAGTCTCACCGGTGAAGCGGCGCCGCGCGATAAGTTTCCTGAACCGGTCAGCGTTGGAACGGCGTTGCCCGAACGCAGCTCCATGGGTTGGCGCGGCACGACAGTTGCCAGCGGACGCGGCATGTTGATCGTCACCGCAGTTGGCCGGCAGACGCAATTCGGGCAAATCATCAGCAGTATTGAACAAATCAATCAAGCGGGAACGCCATTTCAAAAACAACTCGCAGTTTTTTCGCGCAAACTCATCTACGTTACCCTTGGTTTAGGTGCCTTGGTCCTCCTGATGGGGATGTGGCGACAGCTTCCCTTTGAGAGCATCTTCTTGTTATCGGTCAGTTTGATCGTTTCCATCATCCCCGAAGGCCTCCCGGTGGTCATCACCTTGGCGATGGCGTGGGGGATGTGGGCTATGGCGAAACGTCAGGCCGTGGTCCGGAAACTTTCATCAGTTGAGACACTCGGTTCAGTGACCGTCGTCGCGACCGATAAAACTGGAACGCTGACCTACGGCGAGATGATGATGGAGCAGCTCTGGGTGGGGAACGAACAGTACGTGTGTACCGGCCGCGGTTACGAACCGGATGGGGCAATTCTCCGGGCGAGTGACCAAGTCAGTAGCCGTTCCGAACCCGCCGTGCAGCTGGCGCTCCAGTACTTGATGCTGAACAATGACAGTCGTTTCATCTACAGTCCGACGCAAGAACGGCTGCCAGCTGGTGATCCGACCGAGCTGGCCTTGATCGTCGCTGGTGAGAAGGCCGGATTGAACCTCCAAGAACTACACGAACGCTTTCCGCGGCTCGGAGAAGTACCCTTTGACGCCCGCCTGAAGTACATGTTGACGTGGCACCGTCACGACGAAGGTCGGGTAGCAATTCTCAAAGGAGCGCCACTGGTCGTGCTCGATCACTGTCAGTCGCTCTGGGGCGCTGGCGGCGACCAGCCGATGACGGAACATCATCGACGGATGATCAGGGCGATGAATCAAGATTGGTCGAGTCGGGGTTTGCGCGGATTAGCCGTGGCGATTGACCGTCGGCCCGACGACCAGCCTATTGAGAACGATCATCAGTTAGAGGTTCGGTACACGTTTGTTGGACTGGTTGGTATTGCTGATGCGGTCCGTCCGGAAGCTGCGGCAGCGATCGCCGGGATGCATCGCGCTGGCGTCCGAACGATCATGCTGACGGGTGATGCGACCGAAACGGGCAAGCGAATTGCCATGAACGTCGGCCTGCTGACGGACGATGCAACGTCAGCGGTGCTGGCCGGTGATGAACTGGATCGGTTGACGGATGATGAATTGCAAGCCCGCATCGGCGAAGTTCGAGTAGCAACTCGCCTCACACCCGAAGGGAAGGTCCGTATAGCCGCCGCCTTGAAGCGCCGCGGCGATATTGTCGCCATGACTGGCGATGGGATGAACGATGCCCCAGCTCTCCGCGAAGCGGATGTTGGCATCGCAGTTGGCCGCACTTCAAGCGATGCCGCGAAGGAAGCGGCCGACATTGTCTTGACTGATGGTAACTATGCCAGTATTGTTGCTGCGATTGCTGAAGGGCGGCGAATTTTTCGGAATATCCGCAGGATTGTCTATTACCTCCTCGCTTCGAACTTTTCCGAACTTGGGTTAATCGTCGGGGCCTTACTCCTCGGTATGCCGTTACCACTCCTCCCAACGCAAATCATCTGGTTGAATGCCGTCACTGATCCGCTCCTCGGAATTGCCCTGGCAAAAGAACCAGTCAGCCCACTGGCGATGTCAGCCGAACCGTTGCCGCCGCAAACGCCGCTGGTCACACCGCCGATGTGGCGCCGGATTCTTGTCCTGGCGCTGGTGTTGACGGGTACGTCACTTGCCGTCTTCGCGATTGGCCTGGCCCGTGATCTGCCTCGACAGCATCTCTACGCGGTGACTTTAACGACGTTAGCGTTCGGTGAGTGGTTTATCGGTCTGGCTGCCCGTTCGTCGCTGCGGTCGATTTTTAAAGTTGGCTTCACGAACCAAACAATTCTCATTGCCCTGGCCGTCATCGTCCTGATGCAATTGGCAATTCTCTATTTCCCGCCGCTAGCTGCGTCGCTCGAAGTAGTGCCGCTGACACTCCTGGATTGGGCGCTCGTCGCACTCGGTTCAATCCCAGTGCTGATGGTAGAAGAAATTCTGAAGTGGCGCCGTCGGCAACACATCGCTACACCCCGTTTCGCATGAATACCACTCGTCTTCGCCTCCTCGCCTGTTTGCCGCAACTCGTCCTCCTCGGGATTGAGCTCCGGACGTCGTACGACACCTGGCCGAGGCAAGTTGCCCTGTCGTTGACGAACGTCGCTGGCCTCGTAGCGGTGCTCACGTTCGATCGCTGGCTACGTCGGCGGGGGAGCCGTCTGTCGTGGGTCACGGTTATCCTGACGTTCGGTTCCATCTGGCTCGACGCCCTCGGTAACTTCCAGCACCTCTACGCTGGATACTGGTGGTGGGACCGGATCACCCACACCGTCGGTGGGATGGCTATCTCTGGCGGGTTTATCGACTTCTTTCAGTCGTGGCGGCGGACCGGTCAACTGACAGTCACTTGGGGATTTGCGACGTTGACCGGATTCCTCGTGGGCCAACTCCTCGGTAGTCTCTATGAGATCAGTGAGTGGCTCGGGGATGCCTGGTTTGGGACCAATCGCGTGGTCTACCGGTACGACACGCCCCATGATTTATTCTTCAATATTCTCGGGGGGCTGCTGGTCGTTCTCTTGGCTAGGTTGACACGTTCCCGGTAGTTGCTCGCCCGGGAAAAAAGTGGTATACTCACGGTCTCATTGTTTACCGTTGTCTTCGTGAATCCAAGAATTCTCGCCGCCGAAACGCCGGCACATCTAGACCAGACCGTAACCCTCAAAGGCTGGGTCCATGTCCGCCGCGACATGGGCAAGATTATTTTTATCCATCTGCGCGATCGGAGCGGCCAGGTCCAGGTGGTTTTTGTGCCAGGGGAGTGTCCTGATTACGAACTGGCGAAGACCTTGCGCGACGAATTCGTGGTTGCCATTACTGGTCAAGTCGCCAAGCGCGGTCCAAAGAACGTCAACGCGAACATGCTGACGGGTACGGTCGAGATCCAGGCTCGTGCCCTTGAAGTGTTGTCGGCCGCCCAAACGCCGCCCTTTCCCCTGGCTGACACTCAACCGGTCAGTGAAGATGCCCGTCTGACTTACCGGTACCTTGACTTGCGGAGTCCGCGCATGAATGAGAATATCCGGTTCCGCTCACGCGTGAACATGTTCCTGCGGAATTACTTAGTGACGGAAGGATTCACTGAAATCGAAACGCCCTACATCACGAAAGGCACGCCTGAAGGCGCTCGTGAGTTTATCATCCCGTCCCGCCAACATGCCGGACAGTTCTACGTCTTGCCGCAGAGCCCACAGCAGTTCAAGCAGCTCTTGATGGTTGGCGGACTCGAACGGTATTTCCAAATTGTCCGCTGTTTCCGCGACGAAGACCAACGCGGCGATCGCCAACCGGAGTTCACCCAATTGGATCTGGAGATGTCGTTCGTTGAACAAGCTGACGTCCTCGAACTCGTTGAGCGGATGTTCACTGCCCTCGTTACTGAACTCTGCCCAGAGAAGACCTTCACAGCGACGCCATTTCCACGCATTACGTACGCTGAAGCGATGGCGAAGTGGGGGAATGACAAGCCGGATATACGGAAGAATCCGTCTGATCCGAACGAACTCGGTTTCTGTTTCATCGTCGACTTCCCGCTGTTCGAGTATTCTGATGCGGAGAAGAAGTTGGTGAGCACCCACCACCTCTTCACCTCGCCCCAAGCGGCCGACCTGCCGTTACTCGACACTGACCCGAGCAAGGTGAAAGGCCAACAGTACGACTTCGTGCTCAACGGTTTTGAAATCGCCGGTGGTTCGATTCGGATTCATGATCAAGAACTGCAACGGAAGATATTCAAAATCCTCAAATTGAGTGACGAGGAAATTGAGACGAAGTTCGGCCACATGCTTCGCGCGTTCAGCTACGGTGTCCCACCGCATGGCGGTATCGCCCCAGGGCTCGACCGGATCGTGATGCTCCTGCGCAATGAACCGAACATCCGCGAGGTCATCGCTTTCCCGAAGACCGGCGATGCTCGGGACTTGATGATGGGCGCGCCTAGCGAACTACCGCCAACGGCCCTGCGCGAAGCGCATATCCAATTACGGTCAAAAAAAGAATAAGCCATGCGCCTATCAGCACTCCAACGCTTCATCATTCGGGAGTGCTATCAGTATCCAAAACCGCGAGTTCCACGGTCACCATTCGAGAAGTACTACGCCAAGCGCAGTTCGACAGCGACCGATAACATCACCGCTTCGTTAGAACGACTGGTTGATCGCGGATTGCTCATCGGTTACGGTCGCCGGACCCCGCGCAAGTGGTTCATTGAAGAAGTGCGACTGACGTCGCTCGGTCGACGGACAGTCCGCCTGACGTTCGGCCAACAACAACGTTTGCCACTAACATAACCACTATGCCTATTCCCGCCAAAGTCACGAAACACTTAGACGCCAACAAGGTGAAGTACGACGTCGTGCCACACAAGACGGTTTTTACAGTCTACGATTTGGCGCAAACGTTGAAAATCAAAATGAACGGGATTATCAAAACGCTCCTAGTCAAGGCTGACAAGGAGTATGTGTTGACTGTTCTCCCGGCGCATGTGCGCCTTGACCTGGTCGCCCTGAAGAAAACCCTCAAGGCGAAGGTGGTCCGGCTGGCCAAAGAGAAAGAGATGCAACTCCAATTCAAAGTGAAACCCGGTGCGATGACACCCTTCGGTTCGCTCCATAAGGTCGCGGTGGTGATGGATACAAGCCTAGCCAAAGCCGAGAAGGTGCTGCTCGGGGCTGGGACTTTCACCGAATCACTGCGGATGAAAATGAAAGACTACGTTAAACTCGAAAAGCCCACCGTCGCAAAAATTTCGTCAAAAAAATAAATGCGTCACGTTACGATCGACACATTCGCTGGCCCGCTCGACCTGCTCCTCCAACTGATTGAGCAGGAACAGCTCGATATTAGCCAGGTCTCGCTGGCGAAGGTGACTGATCAGTATATTGCCGAACTGCAGAAACTCGAAGAAGTGCCCGTCGATGAGCTGGCGGATTTTCTTGTCATCGCCGCTAAACTGCTGTTGATCAAGTCGCGGTTGTTGGTGCCAGGCGCGCCCGTTGACGATGATGATCTTGGACTCGATCTCGAGCGGCAGTTGAAGATGTACCAAGCCTTCGTGGCGGCCGCGAAGAACGTCGGGCGCCTCTTCAACAAGCACCAGGTTCTCTATCCGCGCGAAGGATATGCGAACCTTGAACCCATTTTCAATCCACCGGCAGAACTGCGAGCGAATGACCTGCGCGAATTGTACGGGAGCGTGCTGAAAGAGCTCGAACCGATTACCCGCCTTCCGCAAACTGTCATCGTTCGGACGATCAATATCCGCCAGAAAATTTCGCAAATCCAGTCTCACCTCCTCGAACAGAAGCGGACGAGTTTTCACCGGCTCCTTGGTCAAGCGAAGTCGACGACCGAAGCGATTGTTACGTTCCTGGCCGTTCTCGAACTGGTCAAGCTCCGGAGCGTCGCCGTTCTCCAGAATGACCGCTACGCTGATATGGAGATTTCCACGCTCGATGATTCACCAACTGACCTAGCCGAAGTCACGACTCTATGAGCCTCACGAGCCAACTCGAAAGCCTCCTCCTCGCCTCGCCTCGCCCGTTAACGATCCGGAAACTGGGCGAACAAACCGGCCGGACCACGGAAGACATTACCGCTGCCCTCGATACGCTGGGTCAGAAGTACAACGTTGAAGAGAGTGGTATTCAGGTCCTCCGTCACGGGCAGACAGTCCAATTCGTCACTAGTCCCCTGAACAGCAAACTCGTGACTGAGTTTCTCAAAGAGGAACAAGCTGGCGAACTGACTCGGCCAGCGCTGGAAACATTGACTATCGTCGCTTACCGCGGCCCGATTTCCAAGATACAACTCGACACAATTCGCGGCGTTAACTGCAGCCTCATTCTGCGTCACTTGATGATCAAGGGGCTGATTGAAGGCAAAACGGCAAAGGACAAACTGCAAACGACCTACCAAGTCACCGCCGACTTTGTTCGCTTCCTCGGCCTAACGGACATCACGCAACTGCCTGACTACGAGCAACTCCACCACGACGAACGGTTGGAACTCCTGTTGAACCCGACGGCCGTCACGACGACTGAAGAAGCACCGTCACCATCAACCCCCGCATAACTATGCCCCGCCGTCCCGTCTCCACCCCGCTCATCGTCGCCAACTGGAAAATGCAGTTGGGCGTAGCCGAGTCCGCTGAACGCGCGCTTGACCTGAAAACGCGCTTGAGTGGTGCGAAGGGTCGATTCCAAGTGGTCGTCTGTCCGTCATTCCTGTCGATGGCCGGAGTGAAGAAGGCGTTACGTGGCAGCACAATGAAACTCGGCGCGCAGGACGTCTTCTGGGACGAACGCGGCGCGTATACGGGTGAAGTGTCACCGGTCAACCTGAGAGAAATTGGCGCCGAGTATGTGATCATCGGTCACTCGGAACGGCGGCAACTCCTCGGCGAAACAGACAGCATGGTCGGCCGGAAAGTCATCAGCGCGCTGGGGCATGGACTAACCCCGATCCTCTGTGTCGGCGAAACTGCCCACGAGCGCAATGAAGGTCGTCACGAACTCGTCGTTGCCCGGCAGATTATCAGCGCCTTGAAGACAGCGCCACCACCGATGGGGAATGGACGACTCTACATCGCCTATGAACCGATTTGGGCGATTGGCACCGGTGAACCGGCCAGCCCGGAGCAGGCCTTGGCGATGCATGACCTCATCCGTCAAACGCTGATCGAACTGTACTCGCTGGCCCAAGTTGAACGGAGTTTCCGAACGCTCTACGGCGGCAGCGTCACAGCCGATAACGTCAACCAGTACATCGGCCCGAAAGCGTACCACGGAGCGCTTGTCGGTACGGCCAGCCTGCAACCCGAATCATTCGTGACCGTCATTAAGCATATTGATCAGGGATTCACCACCAAACACCTATGAAACCCATCCGCATCGCTATCAACGGCTTTGGCCGTATCGGCCGCCACGCCTTCAAAATCGCCTTGGCGAAACCGGAACTCGAGGTAGTTGCCATCAACGATCTCGGCAGCCTCGAAGTCATGGCTCATCTCCTCCGCCATGATACGGCCTACGGCGCCTACCACCGCGACGTGAAGGTTGACGGGGAATGGTTGATCATCGACGACCACAAGGTGAAATACCTGTCCGTCAAAGAGCCGGCTGAACTACCCTGGAAAGCAATGCAAGTTGACGTCGTCCTCGAATCAACGGGACGCCTGACGAAAGACGGAGCAGCTCGGGCGCACATCACCGCCGGCGCAAAGCGAGTGATTGTTTCGGCGCCGACGAAAGGTGGCAACGTTGAAACGTACTTGATCGGCGTCAACGAAGGGAATAATAAGGGTGATGATGTCATTTCGAATGCTTCGTGCACAACGAACTGCGTGTCGCCGGTAACAAAGGTCATGCTCGACAACTTCGGAATCAAGAAAGCGGCCATGACGACGATCCACTCCTACACGGCTGAACAGAACCTCGTTGATGGTCCCGTCCCGCCCCTTCATCCTGATCTCCGCCGAGCGCGTGCGGCGGCCCAGAATATTGTCCCGACCACCTCCGGCGCAGCGATCTCAACTGGGGAAGTCTTGCCGGAACTGCAAGGCGTGTTCGACGGCTATGCCCTGCGTGTCCCGACCATCACCGTCTCCTACACCGACTTTACCTTCCTGACGAAGAAGCGCGTGACCGTTGAGCAGGTCAACGAAGCGTTCCGCCAGGCCGCCGTCTCTCCGGCGATGAAGGGGATTCTCGAGGTGACGAATGAACCGCTCGTTTCCTCGGATTTCAAAGGCAATCCCGCCTCGGCTATCGTTGATCTGTTGCTGACAAATGTCATTGACGGCGATCTGGTGAAGGTGGCAGCGTGGTACGATAACGAGTGGGGCTATGCGAACCGCTTCGTCGAACAGGCTGTCCTCGTCGGCCAGCATCTCTAAACAACGGTAAATGTGGTATACTAGATATACACAGCGCCGAACATCAACAAAACCAGGCGCGAAAAACGAAAGGGGGTGATGGCCATGATGTGGAAACTCAATACGTCGGTTCTCGCCAAAGCCTTTTTCTGGTTTGGTTTAGTTTGTGGAGTGTTCGCGGTCTTCACCCAGTACGGATTCGTGTACCAAGTTGGTACGCAGAATCTCTTCGCTGACCCGACCTTCTACCTCCTACTCGGAGGCGTCGGTATGCTCGGAGGAATTTTCCTCAACACCGAGAAGACGAACACCCTGCTCTAGTTTCGATACCTCACGTCAACCACGCCGAAGCCTTTCGGCGGGATTGGCGTCCACCCTTGCCGGAACGGTCGGTTTCGACTAGACTAGCTCTGCTTTTGCCGCCATCGTCTAGGCCGGTCTAGGACGCCAGGTTCTCATCCTGGTAACCCGGGTTCAAATCCCGGTGGCGGTACCACACCACCCCAAGGTCAGTTCTGTCGTACCACAAGACGGTCGAGAGGTTATTTGCTATACTGTGGATAGGTATTGACCCCCAAACACATATGCGCCGTTCTACCCTCATTCTCGTCATCGTGCTCGCTGCTGTCGTTATCGGCGGGGCAGTCTACTTGTGGGTCAATCGTGACTGGTTGAGTCTGCCGGGGACGACGAATACGACGACCACGACCAATACGGTAACGAACATAGCGACTGCGACAAACACGCCAGCCGAGACGATTACTGCACCGGTCAACGCCCAGGGCAATACGCCAGTCAGTGGCAAGATCAACGTAGCGGGTACCGACATCACCGTTAGCAGTCTCCAACGGTACGACACCTACCAAGGCGCCACCGCCGAGAAGGGCATGGTCTACCTGCAAGTGTACATCGAGCCAGTTGCTCCAGCGGTCGTCACCGCTGTCAGCCGGGCGCTCTTGGCTGATACGCGAGTCCTCGATACGAAAACCTCGTATCCCGCCCAAACGGTCAAGGTCAGCAGCACCCTATCGAAGAATGACCGGGGCTTCTTGATCTTCCAGGTCCCAGTCGCTGCGAAGAACCTCAAACTGGAATACGGTTCGGGTCCGAGCGCCCAACACCTTGATTTGCCGTAAGCGCTTCGTCCTGTGCGGATTGGCCTGATTACCCAGGCGTACTATCCAGTCCTCGGCGGTGTCACCGAGGGAGTTTGGCATATCGGTCAAGAACTCCAGCGCCGCGGACATGAGGTCACGGTCGTGACTGGCAGCGCCAAGCATCCCGACAATCGGGGGCTGCGCGTCCTCCGGCACGGTTTTCAAGTACCATTGATGTCGAACGGCGCGAACGTGTACCTGACGGTGGGCTGGAAACTCGGTCGGATGTTGCAACGCATTGAGCAGGAAGAACGATTCGATGTTGTACATGTCCAAAGCCCGATTGATCCTGGCTTGCCGATCATCGCCTCGAAGGCGATGCGGACGCCGAAAGTCGGAACGTATCACACGGCCCGGTCGATGAAGGGCCCGGTCGATTTGATTCCGGTGATCTTCCGACCAGTCTTTCGCGATGCGATTGAAAAAATCCAGCACCACGTTGCCGTTTCGCGTAGCGCCGAAGATTTCATTCACCGTTACTTCCCGGACATTCCGATGACGATCATCCCGAACGGTGTTGATACCGATCGCTTCTCGCCAGAGTTGCCGATCTTACCGCAGTACGATGATGACGTCTTCACGATTCTCTACGTCGGTCGGATGGATCCGCGCAAAGGCGCTAAGTTCCTGTTTGGGGCGATCCCGTTCCTCGAACAGCGGCTCAAGAACTACCGGGTCGTCGTTGTTGGGACCGGTTGGATGCAAAAGTACTACGATGCCTACGTCCCGCTGCACCTTCGGAAGCGCGTTGAGTTTGTCGGTTATGTTTCGCCGGAAGAGCTACCCCGCTACTACCGTTCAGCTGACGTCTACTGTTCACCGGCCATCGGCAACGAAAGTTTTGGCATCGTCCTGCTCGAAGCGATGGCCGCCGGGACGCCGGTTGTGGCTTCAGATATTGACGGCTACCGCTGGGTTGTTGAACCGGGCGTCGAAGGCCTTCTTGTTCCGCCGCGCAGTCCTCGTCACTTGGCCGAGGCACTGATTCAGATGGCTCAAGATACAGCAAAACGGAAAGCGATGAGTACCGCTGGACGGCGGAAAGCGTTGGAGTATACTTGGAGCCACGTAGTCGATCGGCTCGAACCGATCTACGAATCACTACGAAAGGGGGGATAGACGTGCACCTTGGACCTTTGAAAAACCATCCGGGGTTGGTCTTTGGGTATTCGTCAGCCGCTGATGGAACGATGTCGCTCAACGGCGGATTCGCAAACCGCCAGGCCTACCTGGCGACGCACGGCTGTCCGCCCAATCGGACCGTCCACGCTGGACTGAATCACGGCACACGGATTTCCGAGGTAACGGCGACCGACGGTGGCCGCGTCATCGAGGCTACCGATGGCCTGATCACAGCTGCGGCGAATGTCGCCCTGGCCATGACGTCGGCTGATTGTTTGCTAGCCTACGCCTACGATCCTGACCACCAAGTTATCGCGTTGGTCCACGCTGGCCGGCGCGGCCTGGCTGGGCGAATGATGACGGCGCTGGTGGAAGCCTTCCAACGCTTCGGGACTCGTCCCGAGCATCTGCTGGTGACGATCGGACCGAGCATCTGTCCGCAGCATTACGCGGTCCAGCCAGCTGACGCGGTACCCTTCGCGGCGTGGCCGGCGGCTGGTCGACGTGTTGGCGAATATGTCCAACTCGATCTGCGGCTCGTTGCTCGTCGCCAACTGGAGGAAGCCGGAGTGGGTCAGGCCAATATCGCCTTCGACCCGCGCTGCACGTTCGAGGAAGCAGAGCTATTCTCGTATCGACGCGATCACCCGACCACTTCACAGCTGCAAGTCGGGTACCTGATGCGCCGTTCGTAGTCTGGCCGCCAACGCAGGTTTCCCAGGAGGGGAGCATGCCAACCTTTGCCACGTTGGGCTACTCGTTGAAGGAGTACTTCTGCCGTCCGTCCGTCCGCAAGCTCGTCGTGGACGTCGTCCACGGGATCAAGCGGGGAGAGTACCGTGTGCCGGGCTGGAGCCCCAACGGGGTCGGCGTCGTGCTCAACAGTTCGGAGACGCACTTCCGAACCCTCTACCTCGTCAAGGCCGAGCGCTGTGACAGCGGCGAGCTCCACACCGACGACGCTGTCTACTCCATCGCGCCGGAGGAGGACATGGAAACGATCATGTCCGAGATCTACGACGCCGCGGCTGACCGCGCTCGTCAGGAGTACGATGAAAAAGTCGATCTCGACGAGAACGACATCCATCCGCCGGATACGTTTGTGGGCGGCGTGCTGATCTACACCGACCCGGAGTTCAAGGAGCCCCAGGCCCTGTACTTCACCCATGCGTCGATGGGAATCAAGCACAGCCTGGCACTCGTCGCGTCGGCCATCGGCCAGTACTTCAAGACCGACGACTCCGACGAACCAGGGGATGACGCGGCCGCATCGTGAGATGTGGCCCTTTTTTGTTCCGGTCCCACCCTTGACACTCCAAAAATAGCGGGTATACTACGGATTAGCACTCTCAAGGTGAGACTGCTAATTCGATCATCAAACCCATCCATGACGGCGATTTCCGACCGACAGCAGCACCTCCTCCGGGCCATCATTGAGGCCTACACCGATACCGCCAAGCCGGTCAGTTCCGGTGAATTGGCTGGGGGAAAATTCAATGTCTCGCCGGCGACACTGCGGAACGACATGGTTGCACTCGAGGAGGCTGGGTATCTCAACCAACCGCACACGTCGGCCGGCCGGATTCCAACCGAAACTGCCTGGCGCTGGTACGTCCAGCAGGTGAAGCCGCAACCAACGGTTGGGAAACATGAGCAAGAGCAGCTCCAGCAGGTCGCCCGCCACTTTCACCACTCCGAGCAGGAACTCCTCCGGCACATGGCGAAAGTACTTGCCCAGTTGATTGAGGAAACCGTCATCGTTGCCTTTGATAAGCACGATACGTACTACACCGGGCTTTCGAATCTCTTCCAACAACCCGAGTTCGAACACGTCGACGTCATGCAGAGCATCTCCCACGTTGTTGATCACCTTGATGAGACGATGGCAAAAGTCTATGAGCAAGTCGACGTCCAGGCCGAAGTGAAACTCGGCCGCGAAAATCCGTTCAACGATCGCTGCGGCAGCATCCTCGTCCGATACCGGTTCGCTCGCCGCCCGCGCGGTGTCCTCGGGGTTCTCGGTCCGATGCGCCAAGACTACAGCCAACACCTTGCCCTCGTTTCATACGCCCAACACCTCGTTGATACCGTCTAACGCTATGGACCAGACACCCACGACCGACCAAGCCCCGCTCGACAAACTCACCCGACTTGAACAGCAAGCGAAAGAACACCTCGAAGGCTGGCAGCGCGCGAAAGCCGACTACCTGAACCTCAAACGCCAGTCCGAAAAGGAGAAACAGGAGATTGCCCAGTATGCCCAAGCCGGTGCCGTCCTCCAGTTCCTGCCGATCTATGACAACCTGAAACGGGCCGAACAGCATATCCCGGCCGAGTACCTGTCACAGGAGTGGGTCAAAGGCGTCATACATATACAGAAGCAGTTTGAAGACACCCTCAAGGCGATGGGCATCGTCCCGATTGCAACGGTCGGTCAGCCCTTCGACCCAAACCAGCACCACGCTGTCCAGAAAGTGAAACAGGATGGCGCTCAACCAGGTACCATTGTCCAGGAAGTGAAGTCCGGGTTCATGATCGGAGAGAGAGTCCTCGAACCGGCCCAAGTCGTGGTCGCTGAATAATTTCCAACGAATATTTATCCACTCACGAAAGGATCTGCCTATGGCAATCGTCAAATGGACACCGTTCAACGCCATTGATGACATGGACCGATTCTTCGACGGCGGCTGGATGCCAATGGTCACACCCCGTGTCATGGCACCCGCGCTCGACGTCTACGAAGATCAGGACCACGTCATTGTTGAAACGCCCCTGGTCGGGATTGACCCGGCTAAGGTCAATATCGAGATCGAGGATAACGTCCTGAATATCTCCGGCCAATCCGAACACAAGTCGGAGGTCGATGACCAGAACTACTATCGCAAAGAAGTCCGCTACGGGGCGTTCCACCGAGCCGTCGCGCTCCCAAAAGCGGTGGTCGGCGAACAAGCGACCGCCAGCTACAAAGACGGCATCCTCACGATCTCTATCCCGAAGGCCGAAGCGGCCAAACCCAAGAAGATTACGGTGAAGGCCAGCTAACCTTCACCCCTCCTGGGGCGGGTGACTCACCTTTCATCTCGCGTCGACGTCGCTCCGGCGATGTCCCCGGCGGGTCCAAGCATGGGTCACCCACTTCAGGACAACACCAATGGCACTCCCATCACCCTTCAATCACAACAATCTCCTGCGGCTCAACGTCCGTTGCCCGGTCTGCGGCAATCCGTATGACCTCCAGAAGTTGAAGATCCTCGGCGAACGTGACCAGCAGCTCCTGACGTACATCGATTGCGGCACCTGTTCCACGGCGCTCGTCTCAATCCTATCGATGGGCCCGAACGGGATGGTCGCCCAGGGCTTAATCACCGACCTGACGCTCGAAGAAGTCGTGAATTGGGAACAGCTAGAGGCCGTGACGAGCGATGACGTGCTCCTGATGCACGAATTCCTCGACGGCGACCACCATACTCTTTTTCACCAACGTTCATAACCTGACTGACTCGTAACGCTATGGCAAAAATCTTAGGCATCGACCTCGGCACGACCAACTCGTGCATGGCCATCATCGAAGGTGGCGAACCGAAAGTATTGGAAAACGCTGAAGGCGCGCGGACTACGCCCTCGATTGTCGCTGTTTCAAAAACCGGCGAACGCCTCGTCGGCCAAGTCGCCAAACGGCAAGCGGTCGTCAACCCAACGAACACGCTCTACTCCCTCAAGCGCCTCATTGGTCGCCGCTGGGACGATACGGAAGTCCAGCGCGACGTCAAAGTACTCCCTTTCGCGATTAAGCACGCCGGCGAAGGCGTCAAAGTCGAAATGGGCGGCAAGGATTATACACCGCAGGAAATTTCCGCGATGGTTCTCCAGAAACTCAAAGCTGACGCCGAAGCGAAACTTGGTGAAACGATGACCGAGGCGGTCATCACCGTTCCGGCCTACTTCGATGACGCCCAACGCCAAGCAACGAAAGACGCCGGCCGGATTGCCGGGTTTGATGTGAAGCGGATCATCAACGAGCCGACCGCTGCGGCCCTCGCCTATGGTTTCAACAAGAAGAAAGACGAAAAAATCGCTGTCTATGACCTCGGCGGCGGCACGTTCGACATCTCGGTTCTCGAAGTATCGAGCGATACCGTCGAAGTAAAATCCACCAACGGCGACACCCACCTCGGTGGCGATGACTTTGACCAGAAGATCATCCACTGGCTGAACGACGAGTTCCGCAAGCAAGAAGGCATTGACCTCTCGAAGGACCAAATGGCTCTCCAGCGCTTGAAGGAAGCGGCCGAGAAGGCG
>JACRFO010000006.1 GCA_016217865.1 Candidatus Kerfeldbacteria bacterium
CAAAGACCGCCCCACCACGGCAAGGCGAGAAACTCGTCACTCGTGACACCACCAATAGCACCGAAGATACAACTCACAAGAACTGACCGGGACATGTTCCTCCGGCCACCACGCTGTCTCCTTCAGACTAGCGACAAGAACGAACGACTGTCAAGTCTAGAGAACTGTGACGGATTTCGCCAGGTTCACTGGCTGGTCAACATTCAAACCGCGCGCCTCGGCCGCACTTAACGCCAGGAGCTGCAACGGGATCATGCTGGTGATGGCTGACAGGACGCCGTAGTGCACCGGCGGTACGCTGATCACGAACTCGGGATGCTGACCCTTTGGACCAATCGTCGCGACCCGTTTGTCTCCAGCTTCGGCCACAACGATCACCCGACCGTGCCGCGCCAGGACTTGTTCTACGTTGCTCAAGGTTAGGTCGTAGAGTTCTGGAACACGTGGATCGTGCATGCATACCGCGACTACGGCGGTCTCGCGATCAACCAGCGAAATCGGACCATGCTTCATCGTCGCGGCAGACATCCCTAAACTAGGAATCCGCGCAATTTCCATCATCTTGAGCGCGGCTTCTTTGGCGACTGGCAGCCCGTAGCCGCGGCCGATATATAGCATCCGCGGGACATCCTTCAACGACTGGCCAATCGCGCGATAGGTATCGGCTTGATCGAGGATCTGTCGGATAATAGCTGGCAACTGCTGGGCGCGATCGACGAACGCTTTGACGTGCGGGGCATTGAGCCGTCCATGTTGGGCTAGAGCCAATGTCAGCAGCGCACCACTCAACACCTGGGCCGTAAAGGCTTTGGTCGAGGCCACGCCAGTTTCCGGTCCGGCGTGCAGGTGCATCCCTGTACCGTACGACGTCAAACGTGAGCCGGGGACATTCACCAAGGCGAAACTGACCGCCCCGGCGGCTTTCACTTTATCCATCGCCACTAACAGATCAGCTGTTGTACCAGATTGCGAAATCGGAATAACAAGTGTCTGTGGCGTGACCCGGAGCGACGAGGTGGCAAATTCCGCAGCATCCAAGGCCTGGACGTCGTATCCGTGTTCTTGCAGGAAACGCTGGATAACCTCTCCCGCAAAGAGGGAGGTCCCGCACCCAAGGATCAGGACGTTCCGGAGTTGCTCGGCGGCGAAGGCTTGAAATTCTGGGTGGGATTCGATACCGCCGAGACGTACTTGCCCGGTGTCCGTCGACCGACCATCGAGCACCCGCGTCACTACCTCGGGTTGTTCAAAGATTTCCTTCTCCATGAACGTGCGGTACTCCCCTTTCTCGATGTCTTCGAGATGATACTTCAACTGCTGGACGTCGTGGTCAACCGCCTCATTGGTGAAGGTCATGACCTGGTAGGTGCGATCCGGATGGATGACGGCCATCTGGCCGTCCTGCAACGTTACACAGCGGTCAGTGTGGGCTCGAAACGCTCGGTGATCAGACGCGAGGAATAAGCCGTCTTCCGCCAGTCCAAGGTAGAGTGGACTACCCATACAAGCCGCCACGAGTTCGTTTGGTGACTCGGCGTCGATTGCGACAAGCGCGAACGTTCCACCAGCGATAACAGCCGTCACTTTCTGCATCGCCGCTACCAAAGAATCGCCGGACGCGCGAAACCGTTCGAGGAGGTGAGCGATGACTTCGGTATCCGTGTCGGATACAAACGTATGCCCTTCACTGATGAGCTCTTTCTTCAGTGCTTGGTAATTGGTCAGCTGGCCGTTGTGCACGACAGCAATCGATCCCCGGCAGTCGGCATGCGGGTGGGCATTCACATCATTCGGTTCACCGTGAGTTGCCCAGCGCGTGTGCGCGATACCGCTCCGGCCGAGCGGACGGTGCTGCTGAACGGCCGTCGCCGTCACCGCCACTTTCCCCTTGTGCTTCATGATCCGTAAGCGCCGGTCGTCCGCATCAAGAACCGCAACGCCGGCCGAGTCGTAACCGCGGTATTCCAATTTTTCCAGGCCTTCAATCAGCAGCCCGGCGGCGGCGCGTTGACCAATGTATCCGACAATGCCACACATAGACTATGGAGTTTACAGGGTATCGTCTTGACTTTCAACCCGCGGGCGTCCGGCCTTGTTCCAACGCAAGTACGCGTCCATAAAGGCGAGTAGGTCGCCACCTAACACGTCTTCTACTTGCGACGTTTCTTGTTTAGTCCGGTGGTCCTTGACGAGACGGTATGGTTGGAGCACGTATGAGCGAATTTGATTGCCCCATGCCGCTTCGTGGTATTCGCCACGCAGCTCGGATTTCTCCCGGGCAAGTTTATCGAGATTGAGTTGGTGGAGTTTTGCTTTGAGAATCTTCATGGCCGTCTCCTTGTTCTGCGTCTGCGAACGTTCGTTCTGAACCGAAACCATGATCTTTGTTGGCAGGTGGACGACTCGTACAGCCGAGTAGGTAGTCTGGACACTCTGTCCGCCATGTCCGGATGAGAGGAAGGTATCGATACGTAGGTCTTTCGGGTCAATCACCACTTCTTGGACGTCATCAAGTTCCGGAATGACTTCAACGAGCGCGAATGACGTGTGGCGCATCTTCTCTGCGTCGAATGGGGAAATGCGGACTAACCGGTGGACACCGGACTCGCTCTTCAGGTATCCGTACGCGTACTCTCCGGTCACCTCGAAGGTCATGCTCTTGATCCCGGCTTCACCGCCTTTCGATTCATCAAGGATCTTCGTTTTCCAACCGCGCTGCTCGCAGAAGCGAAGGAGCATCCGGGCCAGCATCTCCGCCCAGTCCATCGCGTCCGTCCCACCGGTGCCAGCGTGGACGCTAATAATGGCGTTCGATTGGTCGTGGGTGGCGTTCAACAGCAGGGTAAACTCAAGCTGGCGGTAGCGCTCTTCGAGCTGTCGCACATGGCTTTCAACTTCGGCCCGCTGAGTTTCTTCCGCCATGGCGGCGAGTTCCATCCATGAACCAACCTCTTGTTCGGTCGTTTGCCAGCCCTCCACCTCGTCCTTGAGGCGTTTCAGCTCCCGGCTTTTCGCTTCGGCGGTTTTCCGGTCAGACCAAAACTCGGGCGCGTTCATCGCCTCCTCCAGTTCAGCTATGAGCTGCCGCTTCTGATCGAGGTCAAAGTAACCTTCGCGACGCGGCAATCCGGTCACGAAGGTGCTCCAGGCGTTTTACCAGATCAGTCATGAACGGAGTATATCAGTTTCCAGAATTATTTTCCATCGTTCCAGTCGTCACAACGTTCGGATCTTGCAAGAGGTACCGGTACGCCGCCACGTGGCCAAACCCAGTTTCGCCAGGCGCTGCATAACGGAACAGACCACACACCCGTGCGATCTCGCCGAGACAGGTTCGTTGGCCCTCCCGATTCTGATCGCAGGTGACGGCCACTTCGAGCTCGGCCGAATCGTCAATCCAGATGTACGGTTGCGCCAAGTTCGTGTTCCCGTACGCATCCTGGCTGATGCTTGGCCCCAGGGCGTTGAATTCAAATGATGATTGATACCACCCACGCAGACAGACCGATTCGTCATCGAACTGGGCCGCCTTGTCCGTGACCGTTGAAATCGTGTAGGTCATACTTGGCGGATTGACGACCGTGTTGGCGTTGGTGTTCGTTGGGACAGTGGCAGTATTCGTGTTCACTGAACTGTTCGTCGCCGCCGTGGTATTCGTATTAGCGTTACTATTCGAGTTGGTCAGCGCCGATGGACAGGCATCGAATTCGCAGCGCGGGCCCCGCCGCCCAACCGCTGACCCGTCAGCACAGACTTTCGCTTCTTGGGTGCACGCCATCGGTGTAATAACTACTGACGCTAACAACCGGGGGAAAACTTCGAGTTTTGTACCCGAGGCGGTGAACATCAGCGTCCAACCATTATCATCGAGCAACGCCGTCTGGAATTGGTCCTCAATCCCCTGGACCACGGCCGTGCGGTAGACGGTGTTCGAGCCAAGCGTGACTTTCGACAAAGGTTGTTGCCAGGCACCCACAGTCGCCTCGAGTGGCAGACGGCTGATCGTTA
>JACRFO010000008.1 GCA_016217865.1 Candidatus Kerfeldbacteria bacterium
GAACGTTAGCGATCACGGTGCCAGTCGCAGTCTCGTTTGTTTTGGTGGCTGTCGCCGTGCTGACTTATCAACAGGTTCGTGGCAGCACGAAAACGACGGATGAACTGACAGACCGGTTGGTCAATCAAACCGTTACCATCAGCGAGAAATTCCTACCGTTGGTCTACCCTCACTACCAACAAGGGATGACCGTTGATGAGCTGATTGGTGGACAAATTCCTACCGCCGACGATATCCTCCGCGACGTTAATTTCGATGCCCTCCCGACCAAGGCCGCGCAAGAAGCAGCGCTGCGAGAAACCTTGCTGTCACTGGGCTTTGACCCCGAACAGTTTTCGCTTGACTCCGCTACCACGACCGCGGCGTTGAAGCAGTCGCTCGACCGCCAACTATCACAGTTCCGGACTGAAGCGATTGCACAAACTCGCGCGACTGTTGGCGAAAAACTTAACGTAGTACTGCGTGGCGATGAAACGGTTCATCAAGCGCTGATCGACATCGTAACTGAACGTTTCAATCCTTGGTTGCAGCGGTACGCAAAAGTAGTGCCGGTGATCTTGGCGGTGTCTATTTTCCTGATTCTCCGGATCTTCACCTTCCTCTTCACCTGGCTCGCTCTGGTGTTTGGTTGGGTCATGTATCGGCTGCTCCTCGCTCTGAAAATCGTCCACGTTGTGACGCGGACGGTGCCGGCCCAAAGCCTCGAGTGGGGGCCCTAACCTCGATCACTTGACCGTTAGCACTCTTGCATCGTGAGTGCTAATTTGCTAGAGTACGCCTACTATGGCGGCAGATTACTACGAACTTCTGGGCGTCGCACGCGGCGCTAGCCAGGACGAGATCAAGAAGGCCTTCCGGACCAAGGCCCACCAACACCACCCCGATAAGGCTGGTGGTGACAGCGATAAGTTCAAGGCGATCAACGAAGCGTACCAGGTCTTGAGCGACCCGCAGAAGCGCCAACAGTACGACCAGTACGGCCAGACCTTTGACCAGGCCCGACGCCAAGGAGGTAACGCTGGCGGTTTCGGCGGTTTTCCGGGAGGCGGGTACAGCGGCAACGTGGACTTTGGCGATCTCGGCGATATCTTCGGCGACATGTTCGGATTCGGTGGCGGCCGGCGCCAGTCTGCCCGGCAATCGCGGGGGCGGGACATCGCGGCTAGTTTGCCAATCGACTTTCGTACGGCAGCCTTCGGCGGCGAGCAGACGCTGCAGCTCAACCACGCAGTAGTCTGCCAGCGGTGCCAGGGTTCGGGCGCCGAACAGGGTAGTGCGCCGGTCACCTGTGCGACTTGCCACGGCTCGGGCCAGGTGCAGCGCGTCCAGCAAACCATTCTCGGCGCGATGCAGTCTATCGGGGCCTGCCCGACGTGTCACGGAGAAGGGACGACGATCCAGAACCCGTGCGGGCGTTGCCGTGGCGAAGGGCGAATTGAGCAGCGTGAATCACTGACGGTCAAAATCCCGGCCGGCATCGCTGCCGGACAGAAAATCAAGCTCTCGGGCAAGGGTGAAGCGGGGCGGCGGGGGACGCCAGCCGGAGATCTCTTCCTGGAGGTTGAGGTCAAACCGGACCCGACCTTCGAACGGGCTGACGACGATGTGCTCGTGACGGCGACGATTCCGTTGACAGTTGCCTCACTCGGCGGTGTGGTGGATGTGATGACCCTCGATGGTAATGTTGGACTGAAAATTCCCGCCGGTACGCCGGCCGGAAAAGTCCTGGTGATCAAAGGCCGAGGGATACCGCACCTGCGGGGCCGCGGCCGCGGCGACCAACGGGTCACCATTGACTTAGATGTGCCGAAACACCTCTCGGCCAAGGCCAAGAAGCTCTTGAAAGAGCTGCAAGCAGAAGGAATCTAAGATCAGCGTCGCTTGCCAGCAAGGTCTTTTTGTGCTATACTATAGTTTGTTACTGAAACAAAGAGAAATCACATGCCGCTTTTCGCCCTAAGTCTGACGCAAACTTCAACCCAAGCGCAGAGTTTCATGGCTAACATCAACTGGGCGCAGCCAACCTGGGATCTTTTCATTATCCTGTTTTTCATTGTCGCCGGTTTTCTCTACGGACTGTCGCTCGGTCGTGACCGGGTAATTGTTATCCTGATCTCGGTCTACATGGCGCTGGCGGTTGTGAACTCGGCCCCGTACATTGGCAACTTCACCGCCGACATTGGGATCAATCAATTTTTTGCTGTCCGGGTCTCGACATTCGTGGTGGTCTTCATTGCCTTATTCTTCTTGATGTCGCGCTCGGCGCTCTTGTCGACGATTGCCTCATCAGATTCTCGCGGCCCGTGGTGGCAAGTCCTGTTGTTTAGTTTTCTCCATGTTGGCTTACTGATATCGATCACTCTATCGTTCCTGCCGCCAACAGCCTCACAACACTTAGCCCCGTTGACCCAAAAACTCTTCGTTCAGGACCTCGGTCGATTCATCTGGATTGTGGCGCCGATTGTCGCAATGATTCTCATCAGGGGCGGGGCGGCCGATAAGAAGTCCTTGCGTGACGATCCGCGGGCGTAAGAAAAGCCCCCATCATCCGTCTTCTATAGCAGAGAAGCTGTCGTTCGTGCTGGTCACACACGACAGGATTACTAAGTAACTGTCTTGTAACATGCGTAAAGTTCTCTTAAGTGCAGTTGCTCTCGCCGTGGTCGGCGGTATGCTTGTGCCGGCCATGTCCGAAGCGAAGTCGAAACCAAAGTTTTCGAATCCGGTTGCCATCGACGGTCACGGTGACCGCAATGGAATCGGCAAATTCAACAGCGAGAATAAAGAAAAGAAGCGCCGCGTCGTGTCCGGCATCGTGACGGCAGTTAGCACCACCTCGATTACGGTCGAAGTCGGTGTCAGCCAAAGCGATAAAAATACGAACAGCAGCAACGCCAACACGAACACGACGGTAACCAAGAAGACTTTTACCTTCGCGGTTGACAGTAACACCAAGGTGATTCGTAAGTTCAAAGGTACTGCCAGCATCACTGAAGTGATGGTCGGCGATCGCGTCCAAGTCTGGGCAACGAGCCTGACGAATGGGACGGCCAAGCTCATCTGGGACAAGAGCATCTGGTGGGCCGAAGTACGCGGCAAGATCAGCAACATCAATGATACTGCCAAAACGTTCACTCTGACGATCACCAAGAACAAGGTCGAATTCACCACCACGGTGAAAGCAAATGACCTGACGACGTACTGGCAGGATGGCGTGGCCAAGACCTGGGACGATCTCGCCAACGGCCAAACCGTCGTTGTCCGTGGAACCTGGGACTCCGTGAACAGTCAATTCCTCGCCCGAAAGATTACCATTAAATTGTAATCTCCAGGCCGAAACGGTGCGCCTGACCAGCGCCAATACCACCCGCCTAGGCGGGTGGTATTTCTTTGAGTTGATTACCAATGGCGTTGGCTAGCTTGGTTACGTCGGCTATGGTAGAGACAGTGACGGCTTGCCGGCGCCACTGGGCCGCCCCGGGGAAGCCAGTGACGTAGTAACCGAAGTGCTTGCGGAATTCGAGCAACCCATATGCGCCCTTGAGTTCGTTGAGGAGCTTGGCATGTTCAATAATGGCGCTCACGACGTCGTCCGGGTTGGCGGGGATGAACCGACCAGTCGACAGGAGTTCACGGCTCTGCCGGAAAATCCACGGCTGGCCCCAGGCTCCACGGGCGATACCAACGCCATCAGCGCCGGTCCGGTCCAGCATGTCGGCGGTTCCGGCTGGCGTTGTAATTCCGCCATTCGCCAACACGATTCCTGGGAAGGCTGCCTTGACCTGGCGAATCATGTCTGTATCAATGTCGCCGCTATGTCCCTGCTCATAACCGCGCCCGTGGACCATGATGGCATGGACCGGTAAACCTTTGATGGCTTCGATGAGCTGCAGTGCCGTATACCGTTCTGGGTTACCGGGGTCAGCGTCTTTTGATTCTTTGCGGATGCTCGTGCGGACTTTGATCGACAGGGGAATAGTGATGCGCTCGAGGGCGGCTTCAACGAGGCGGCGAGCGTATTGCGGGTCGCGCAGCAGCGCCACGCCCGCGCCGTGACTAACGACTTTCCGGGCCGGGCATCCGAAGTTCAGATCAATCCCATCAAATCCGAGGTCTTCAATCGTCTTCGCGGCTGTGGCGAAGGCCTCTGGACTTTTACCGAAGATCTGACAAACGACCGGGCGTTCCTCGGCCACGAAGCGCATCTTGGCTAGGACGCTCTTGGCGCCGTGGGTAATCGCTTCGGCGGCCATGAATTCCGTGTACACAACATCAGCCCCGCGTCGGCGGCAAAGCAGCCGAAATGCTGAATCCGTCACGCCTTCCATCGGCGCCAGGGCAAGAATCGGGTGTTTGAGTTGTAGCCAAAAATTGGTGGCCATAGCAGGCGGACTGTACCGGGTTTCTACTGTTTACGCAACCGCGACGTTCCGTCCGGCAGGTCTTCGACGGTCAGGCCACGGTCGGCGAACTGCTGGCGGATCTTATCCGAGATCGTGAACCGCTTTTCGCGTCGGGCGGTTTCGTAGTCTTCGAGGAGGGATTCATATCCGGCGCCGACCGGCTGAAGATGCTGGGCAGCGGTTTCAGGTTGGAGATCAAGCGCGAGGACCCGGTCAAAGACGTGAAGCGTTGCGACTTTCTCTGACTGGGAAAAGTGCTTGTCGGACATCATGGTGTGCATCACACCGATCGCTTCCGGCGTATTCAAATCGTTGTTCAAAGCGGCGGTAAATTGCTCGAGGTACGGTTGAATGGGTTGCACTACCGGGTCAACGGGCTGGTCTTCCAGAAGCACCCACAAATTCATGAGGGCCGTGGCGGCCGCTTCGAGGGAGGTTGAGGTGAACGAGAGTGGTTTGCGATAGTGGGTCAACAAGCAGAGGTAGCGGAAGGCAAGTGGGCTGACGTTCAAGTCGCCTAATCGGACGGCATTGCCTTCAGATTTCCCCATCCGTTTCCCGGGAAGCTTTAAGAATTCTCCGTGCATCCAAATATTCACAAACGGGTGTTTACCGGTCGCGGCTTCGCTTTGAGCGATTTCGTTTTCATGGTGCACGGCGATGTGATCAACGCCGCCGGTGTGAATGTCAAACTGCTCGCCGAGTTCTTTCATGGACATGGCCGAACATTCAATGTGCCAACCGGGAAAACCGGTACCCCACGGGCTGGGCCATTCCATTTGGCGTTGGTCGTTCGGCTGGGAAAATTTCCAGAGGGCGAAATCAGTCGGGTGCTTCTTCTCGGTATTGATATCGACGCGAGCTCCGGCTTTTTTGTCGCTGACCTTCTGCCGACTCAACTGTCCGTATGCAGGGAACTTAGCAGTGTCGAAATAGAGGCCGTCGCTGGTCCGGTAGGTGACGCCCTTAGTTTCCAGACGCTTGATCAGGTCAATTTGCAAGTCAATGGTCTCGGTCGCTTTCAACACCGTCGTCGGCGGTTCGATATTGAGCTGCTGGAGGTCATCAAAGAATTCCTGCGTGTGGTGGGCGGCGATATCCCAGGCACTCTTTCGTTCCCGCTTCGCGCTCTCTTCCATCTTGTCACGGCCCATGTCGCCATCGTCGGTGAGGTGGCCAACATCAGTAATGTTCATGACGTGGCGAACTGTCAGTCCGTTGAATTCCAGCGTCCGGCGCAACACATCTTCGAAGATGTACGTCCGGAGGTTGCCGATGTGGGCCGAGCTGTAGACAGTTGGACCGCAGGTGTACAGTCCCACCCAGTCGGGGTGGAGCGGCTGCAACGGTTCACGTTTGCGCGTCCGGGTGTTGTAGAGCTGAACGGTCATGCTTGTATTCTACCTGAATGCGAGTAAAAAGGAACCCCCACCGTTTGGACTGGCAGGGGTTAACGACGGAGCAAACTGTGGTCTTACGATTGGAGTGGTAAGACGTAATGGGCGAAAACGTACCACAGTGAAAGAGCGGAGACGATCGTTGAAGCGACCGTCAACCCGCCGACGAGCTCGACCAACCAGTGTTCTTTTTGCTTGGCTTGTGGTTGGGGCGGCGTCGGCATTGGGGGATCGAGCGGCATAGCCGTCGACATGGTTGCAGAATTTTCCATATGTTGTGTTTGTATTTTTGTCACCCGTTCTCCGGAGAGTCCCAGGTGAATGTTTCAGCGGAATTAAGCTCCGGGCGCCGGGGGCTGAACGGCCGGCGGGGGAGTTCGACCTTTTGTTTCTTGATGATTATTAGCGAAGCAGACGAGATCCTTAGCCCACTCATCAATGACTTCCTTGACGTCGGCGGCGGTGACTGTTGGGCGGGGATCAGTGCTCTTCGTTTTGATAACGTTCAGGCGAACCTTCGCTCCGGCTTCATCCATAGCGTCAATAGCCTTATCAGGGAAGTGCCGATCCTTCAAGCAAATATCGGACAACTCGACCGCGGCTTTGAGCGCCGAGTCGTCGATCTTCACCTGGTGGTGTTGTTCGTACCGGCTGCGCAATCCCTGCAGGATGCTAAACGTTTCTTCCTTGGTCGGTTCATTGACGACGACTGGTTGGAAGCGCCGTTCGAGCGTAACGTCCTGCATAATGTACCTCTCGTATTCAACTTGGGTTGTCGCACCAATCGCTTGGAGTTCTCCACGCGCGAGGGCTGGCTTGAGGATATCGGCAGCATCAATTGCACCAGAGGCTTCACCGGCTTCAGCCAGAGTGTGGAGTTCATCAATGAACAGGATAATCTGCCGTTCGGAAGCGATAACTTCATCGAGGATGCCTTTGAGTCGCTTTTCGAATTCACCGCGATACTTCGTACCAGCGACGAGTCCAGAAAGGTCGAGGGCGAGAATTCGTTTACCTTTGATCGGATCAGGGACGTCACCGGTGGCGATCAGATTCGCCAGCCCCTCGACGATTGCTGTTTTTCCGACACCAGAGTTGCCGACCAGGACGGCGTTATTCTTCGTCCGCCGGGACAGGATTTGGATGACCCGTTCAATCTCGGATGTTCGGCCGACGACTGGGTCGAGTTTCTTCTGGCGCGCTAAATCAGTTAGGTCCTGCGAGTACAGCATTAAGACCGACCCGCGAACGCGTTGCTTGTTTGTTTCGCGGTAGAGGATGATGCCAAAAGTGAGGAAGACGGTAGCGAACACTAATAGTGTCACCCAGCCGGAGGGCGTACTGATCGTATCGAAAAAGCCGCTGAAGTTTGAAAGCATAGGTTACCAGTTGTACATCGTTGCGAGCCAAGCGAACGCTGCTAACGATAACGTTCCGATCCCAACGGCAATGACGAAGATCACCGATACGCGGGTAGCCGTGCCGGTCTTGGTCGTGGTCAGTGTCTCGCGTTGGGTGTTCATACGATTACGGTCGGACGGCGAGGGTGATGAGAACGGTCACGACGACCACCACCGAGACAGCCGCGTAACCGCCGAGGATCCGCATCGGTTGGTAGCGCGGGGGAGTGCTGACTGGTGCTGTCCGAGTTCGGTTGAGTTGTCCGAGCTGATGCGTCAGTAAGACGAGATCGGCTCGCTCCTGGTCACCAGCCACGCCAATCGTCCCAGCGATCTGTTGGAGAGTCTTGAGTGCCGTGACATTCGCGGCGGTGAGTTGGGAAAACGACGGGGGTGTCGCCGAGACTTCGCGGTGTCGGAGGGCAATCTGCCGTAGGCAGGAGGCGAGAAGGACGAGCGGCGTTCGCTGGTCGAGGGCGAACTGTTCCGCCTGGAGATGTTTGAAATCGGCTTCCAGGTCATGCTCGGGTGTGTCGCCTAAGATGACGAGTCGTTGAGCGTCGATAAAGACCTTGATATCGCTCATGGTGGCGGTCCGAGTCGATGGCCAAAGCAAGGTCAGGAACGCGTAGTGACCGTAGCTGGTGGCAGTCGATCGTTCGGCCACGCGCAAAACCGCTTCAAGATCGAGCGGGTGGAAATGGAAACGATGACCGAGTTCGGCCACATCTTTGTCAGTCGGCGAAGGCGCGAAGACGAGATGCGTGGCGGCCGATTGCAGCTCACGGAGAGACATATGGATTGTTTATTTTTCTTTTGTTACTGCTATTTTAGCACACTTTGAGCGAAAAGTCAACTGCCGGAAGAAAAGAATGAGGGCGGAGCGCTTGCGCGATCCGCCCTGAGGTTGTGCGTGTCTCGACGAACGGTGCGAGACGATCACCGCGGGCCGCGGGTGTAGACCCAGCGCGGGTTGAGCTCCCGCGTGCCGACGACTCGTTCGCCCTGCTGCCACACGTAGTACGTGACCTCGATGTGGAGCGGGTGAGCGCCATTGTCGCCGGGGTTCGGCACCCAGCCCTGCCAGTGCGGCCGACCCATCGGCTGCCAGTCGCCGTCGTCGAACTTGTACCGCATGCTGGTGACCCAGCCATTCGGAACGACGCGGATGGCGCAACCGCCCTCGGTTGAGTTCAGCTGGAAGCTCCGGCCGAACGCGACCCAGGAACCGGTCGCCGTCTGCCGCTGGAGCCGGGTGTCGGTCAGGATCATCCCGAACACGCGGTCGAGTTCGAGCTGCGCGTCGACGGTGACCTGGTCGGGGGCGACGTGAACCTGCGCGGAGGCGACGGGAATCGGCGGAGCGGGCGGCGGCGTGCCGACCGGACCGTGGGGGCTCCCGCCCTCGTAGATGTAGTCGAGGCAGCCCGTCAGAAGCGGCGTGGCCGCGACGACCAGCAGAACGACGAACAGTCGGCGCATCGGGTGTCCCTCCTTACGGGGTGGTGGTGACCGGCACGACGATCTTCGCCGCGCCGCTGACCTTGATGGACGTGTTGTCGCTGACCGCGATCTCGTTGACGAGCGGACCGGTCGGACGGGCGCGGGACTGGTTGTAGCCGCCCGGGCCGTAGACGATCAAGGCGTCGTAGTCGTTGCCGTTGTAGTGGGCATCGCCGTAGACGCTGTTGATGTCGATGCCGAAGTCCGCGACCATCGTCCGCTGATCATTGTTGCGACAGATCTGGACGTGGTAGCTCCGGCTGTGGACGTAGTACGACTGCCAGCCGCCGTTGTGGTCGAACCGCTTCCAACCGAAGTCCTCGCGCGCGTCGTCGGTGAAGACGCGAATGAGGTCATCGTTGTCGGTCAGGTTCGTGCAGCCGAGGTAGTACTTCTTCTCGTCCGGGGACGGGGCGACGATCTTCCTGACGCCATCCCAATCACACTTGGCGCCGACGAGCGTGCCCAGGACCAGCAGTCCGAGGCACAGACGGGCGATGGAACGAGCGATCTGGTGCATCTCTTCTCCTCCTTCTGTCCTCGACGCGGTGCGTGAGAACGGCTATAGAAAACGGTGACGGGAAGTCGGGTATGAGACCACCCGTTCTATCACATTTTCAATTTTTTGTCAAGACCTAAGTTGTGCATTGTGCTATACTATTGACGTATGGCTGATGTTCAACAGACGCCTGAAGTCACCCCCTCGAACCGACCGGTCCCAACGGATGGTTTATCATGGACGCCGCACGACAGCCTGACGACCCCAGTCGTGGCGTCGTTGTCGGATCTCGATCTCTTACGGCGGCGGATCGAAGACATCTTAGCCGAAGGTTTAGAGAAAACATTCCGGTCATTACCAGCAGCGGAACAGTCCCGCTTCAAAACCGTTGGTGAACAAGCTGCGGTTCGGCTCACGAGCGAGGTGAAACATCGGACACCGCGACTTGAACGGTTGATTATGATCGTCCAATCGTGGCTCCGGCTGATCCCGAACCTCAATCCGTATTACCTTGAACAGGAAGCGAAAATCAAAGTGGAAAAAATTCTGATGATGACTCATCCGCCAGTGACATGACCGAGTCGTTGCCATTTTCGACGTTGATCATCGTGCTCGTTTCGGTACTCCTCGTGGCCGGAGTAGCGATACTCTTCTTCTTGCGGGCCCAACACCACGCCC
>JACRFO010000067.1 GCA_016217865.1 Candidatus Kerfeldbacteria bacterium
ACGATTGCTAACCAAACGGTTGCCCAGAATGCCAGCGACCCGACGATCGACATCTCGGTCAACAGTGGTACTGATACTGGCAGCGTCGCCGTTGAAATCATTACGGACGACAGCGTCAACGTGACAGCGACAGTTGATCCATCGGTCACGTTCTCTATCTCCGATACGAACATTGGGTTCAACACGCTGACGACAGCGAACGACTGTTTCGCAGTCGGGACGCCATCCGGCGGCGCTTGCGATACGACCTTCCCGCCAGTAGCAGCCCATACCCTGACGGCGGGTACCAACGGTGCAGGTGGAGTCACCGTGACCTACAACGGCGCGTTGATGACGAGCGCAGGCAACGATATTAATGCAGCGACGATTACCGGTGATACGACCAACCCGGTTGGTGATCCAGGCAACACCGAACAGTTCGCCCTTGGGTTTGACGACAATGGTTCGACATTCACGATGGCCAGTGGATACGACCAAAATGCGGGTGACTACAAGTTTGTGGCAGCTACGACCGAAACCATTTTCTCCTCATCGGGTCCGGTTAGCTCAACCGCCGTTGATGCCCACTACTTGGCCAACATTGCTGCCAACACTCCGGCCGGCAACTATTCGACGAGCATCACGTACATCGCTACAGCTACGTTCTAATTACCTGGCTCGGAGGGACCTTTTATGCGACGACCCCTACTCTCGGTCTCACTTATTGCCAGCCTGGTTGTTGTCGGTCTAGCTATCGGAGTCCAATCGAAAGCGTTGACGCTGGTGCCGCCGAGCATCGAGTACACGACTGACCCAGGAAAGAAAATCGAAACAACGGTCAAGCTCTTCAATGAGGCTTCGACCCCGGTGACGGTGACCGTGACGACGGCGAATTTCGGCGCTAAGGGTGAAACCGGTGAGCCGGATTTTAAGTTTGATGCGGCCACAGCCGATCTCGCTTCATGGATTAAGCCTGGCCAGAGCCAGTTGACGCTAGCAGCGGGCGAGCGGGTGACCGTACCGGTGACAATTTCTGTTCCGGCCAATGCTGACCCGGGTGGACACTACGCCGGGATCTTCTTTGGCAGCGGCGGTTCGGCGACTGATTCCGGTCAGGTTGCCATCCAGTCAAAACTCGGGACGCTCGTTATCCTCCGCGTTGAAGGCGAAATACGAGAAACGGCCACCGTTGCGAGTTTCGGGACAAAAGATAAGAAGACCTCCTACTCGAACCTGCCGGTGACATTCGAATTCCGAGTAAGCAACACTGGGAATGTCCACATTCGGCCGCAAGGAACGGTTCTGATCAAGAACTTATTTGGCGGAGAATCGGCTACCTTCAACCTTAATGATGTGAACGGGGCCGTATTACCGAACAGCATCCGGGCCTTCGATGTGACCTGGAAGAAGCTGGCCGCGACGAATAAGCGCAGTAACTTCTTTCAGAAAATTGGCAACGAATGGAAGAACTTTGCCCTTGGACCGTACACAGCAACGGCGTCGGTAACCTACGGGCAAACGAAGCAGAATCTCGTGGCGACCGCCCGGGTGACTGTTATGCCATGGGAACTCTTGATCGTCATGGCGCTCGTGATTGCTGGCGTTATCCTCCTCATCGTCTTCGGAGTGCGAGCGTACAACACGGCGATTATCCGTCGAGCTGAATCAAAGTTACCGCCGCCGAGCGGACTTCGGTAACCATGGAGTTTGGTCCCGGCCCACGTCTGCTGGCGTTGCTGGTCGGGTTGCTTGCGTTTGCCTACGCTCCAACCGTCCAGGCCCAAGCGACTTCGACGGAATCCGTCTCGATTAGCGCTGTTGTCGCCGATACGACCCCGGCCCCCTCAAACCCATCTGTTGAATTTCACGGGATTGCTGCGCCTGGCGCGGTAGTGACCGTCCTCCGTGGCGGGGCGCAAGTCGGCAGTATCACCGCGGGGGGAGACGCCTCGTTTACGGTTGCGTTAGTTAACCAACCCGTTGGTCAGCAGTCGTACGATATACAAGCGAGCGATGCAACCGGCCACAGCCTAGCGCCCGTTACGTTTGCACTCAATTTAACGGCCGGTACGAATACAATCATCTCTGGCATTTTTCTCGGCCCATCGATCGGGGTGGACAAGCCGGCGGTGAAGCTGGGGCAGTTCTTGACGGTCTCGGGGACAACCGCACCGAGTAGCGCGGTAACGTTGACAGTTAGTTCGGAGACCCCAACGAGTTTTACCGTTTCGTCTGATGGCCTCGGGCGCTGGTCGAAATTGGTGAACAGTCAGGAGATTGGCGTCGGTACCCATACCGCAACTGCCCGGGCCTTGCTCGGTGGGAACCAGGTATCAGCCCAAAGCGCGACCGTGACCTTCGCGGTCAACCCATTAGAACAGTGTGATGGGAAGAAAACCGCCGACCTCAACTGTGACGCGGCGGTCAACCTGACTGACTTCAGTATCTTGTTGTACTTCTGGCAACAGACGACACCAAGCAATGGCCGAGCCGACATCAACGGTGATGGCCGAGTTGACGTGGTTGATTTCAGTATCATGTTGTACCAATGGACCGCCTAGGACGTTGGACAACATTGATTGCGGTTCTCGGCCTGCTCTTCTGCCGACCGGTCCAGGCAGCCGACCGTCTACTGACGTTCGCCGGCCCAGTTGGGGCAGTGCGTGAAGGACAGTCGTTCAGCGTCGACGTTCGCCTAACGAATCATGCCCAGACCATCAACGCGTTGGACATTACGATTCAGTATCCGAGTGCGATGTTGGAGCTCGTCAGCATCCATCGCCAACAGTCAGCCCTGACACTCTGGCCGGAAGAACCGAGTTGGGACCCTGGGGCCGGGTCCATTCACCTCGTTGGCGGCGTTCCGCATGGACTCTACGCGGATAATGCTCGGGTCGTGACGCTTACGTTTACGGCCACGGCGGCCGGTTCGGCGGTGCTGTCGTTTGACTCCGCTCTGACTCGTGCTTTTTTCAACGACGGACAGGGGACATCGACGACGATCGAAACGGCGCCGAACACGGTGGAGGTCAGCAGCGCCCTCCTGCCAACGATTACGGTGACGTCACCGAGCCATCCGAGCTCAATCGCTTGGTATGCTCAACCGACGGCCGTGATTCAATGGCCAGTGGCCCCAGCCACGCAGAACAGTTACGCCTGGTCAGCCGATGATCAAGTTGTACCCGATGATGTTCCGGATGAAGCGACCGGATCGATCACTTACCCGAATCTAGCTGATGGCCGCTACTCTTTTACGATAAAATCGCGGGCGGATGACAGTTCCTGGTCACCAATTGTCCAGTATTGGGTTCAGGTTGATACAACCGCGCCCGATTCATTCGCGCTGGAACGCCTCACCTCCGCTACGGTTGGTGGACAGCCGGTTGTGCACTGGGCTGCGAACGATCGACAATCGGGAATACAGCGCATGGTCGCGGCGGTCAACGGGAAAGAGGTTGGATCGGTCACAAGTCCACTGACGCTCAAGCCCGGATGGATTGGAAAAAAGTTGACGATTACGGTTTACGACTATGCTGGGAACTCGCGGTCGGCGACGTTGGCCGCGACGTCATCGGGGCTGCTACCGGTACTGTGGTGGCTGATCGGATTGGCAGCGCTGGTCGCGGGGGGAGCCGCCGCGTGGCACCTCGCCCGTCGACGAACGCGTTAGAGCATGCTGTGGTATACTAGAGTGACGTATGTACCTTGTCCGCACACTGTTTGCTAGCCCGTTCCCATCATTCCGACTGTTCTTGTTCGGATGCTTTATCGTTGCCTTAGGGTGGCCGTCGGTCATGCATGCCGAGGGGGCGAGTTTAAAAATTTCTCCGGCGGCTGGTGTGTACGAAGTTGGTGGGGTAGTCGATGTTTCGTTCATCGTTGATACGGGTGGCGAGTCGATCAACGCAGTTCAGGCTGACGTGCTCTTCCCAGCCGACAAACTCCAAGTTGTTAATCCGGTTGCCAGCACCTCATTCATTTCTCTCTGGGTGACGTCACCGACCTACTCGAATACCGACGGGACAATTCACTTCCAAGGCGGGTTACCAAGTCCTGGTATTAAAACCAGCGGCGGCGTCATCAGCACGGTCACCTTCCGGGTCAAGTCGTCCGGTCGGGCAGTCATTCGATTCGCGCCAACTTCAAAGGTTCTGCGAAATGATGGGCAGGGGACGAACATCCTCACCTCGTCCAGCACTGCCGAGTATACCCTGAAAGTGCCGCCGCCAGCTGGACCGGTGACGACCAGTCCGACTCACCCAGACACAAACCAGTGGTACAATAATCCGCAAGTGCAATTTACCTGGGAGCCGACCGATGGCGCGACTGGATACAGTTTTTCGTTCGACCAGTCCTCGAAATCAACTCCCGATGACACTGTCGATACGACCACTACGGCGGCGACCGTAAAGGCTGATACCGATGGGGTTTGGTATTTCCACGTCCGAGCTCGGACCGACACCTGGGGCGGTGTGACGAGTGTACCAGTGCAAATTGACACAACACCGCCAGCGAGTTTTTCCCCGAAATTCGATTCCAGCACTGTGACGATTGATGACACGCCGACGCTACGGTTCTTAACGACTGACGCCGCTTCGGGCATCGATCACTACGAAATGAAACAGGTGACGAAATCCAGCACGAACACCCAAGAGAATACGTTGTTTGTCGAAGCCACCAGTCCAGCGGCGATCGCCCGGCTGCCGGAAGGGGAATACGAGTACATTGTCCGGGCATTTGATCGAGCCGGGAACGTCACCGAAGGTTCGGCCCGTCTGACAGTCATCGCGAAAGGATTACCGTTCTATGCGCGGGTTCCACTCCTGCGCAATCCGGCCGTCGCAAACGGTGTCCTGATTGGGCTGGGTGTCCTGCTGCTGGCAACTACCGGAACACTTGTAGTCCGTCGTTTCCGATTCCGCGCGGCGTTCCAGCACGACCTGCTCGCCCTAGAACATGACGCACAGAAGAAGGCCGCGGCATTGCAGCACGAGTTGGATGACCTTCGGAAAGCGCAGGAGATCATGCAGCACGACCTCGGACCAGTGCCACCCGCCGCACCACCGGTTGCGCCCCCACCAACCCCGCCGATTCAGCCACCTCAACCTTTGCCGCCTGTATGAAGCGCTGGCTAGCGGTATCGCTGACGACGTTTGCCGGGCTCTTCGTCGCTACTAGCGTTGGTGCCGCCTCTCTCAATCTTACGCCTGGGAGTGGCAGCCATCCCGTTGGACAGAGCTGGACCGTAACGGTCACCGTCAACGCCGCTGGTCAGGCAATTAATGCGAGTGAGGGAACCATTGTTTGGACAACACCGACATTGAGTCTCAAGAGCATCAGCACCAGCGGATCAATTTTTCAGTTCTGGGCGATTCAACCGAGTGGCAGCGACGCGACTGGTCGAGTCATTTTTTCGGGCGGGTTACCAAGTCCGGGGTACAACGGGAGTGGCGGAACGATCCTGCGACTGACGTTTCAAGCGAAAGCCGTCGGGACCGCGACCGTGCAGTTGAGCGGCGGCAAGGTCCTGGCGAATGACGGACAGGGAACGGATGTCTTGACGACGCAAGGAAAGGCCACCTACACCATCACGCCGGCGACAACGACTACGCCGACCACGCCGAGTGTACCATCCCGTCCAACTCCACTCGTTACCGTTACCGGTTTTCCGAACCAGGCCCAGTGGTACGCAGTTGATCGAGGGGGAGTCACGTACAGTCGGCCGGCCGGACTGCAAGGGGTCAGTTACATCGTTGACCAGCAATTGTCCACGACGCCGCCAGAAAACGTTAACCATACCACTGGAACGTTTGATGTCACGGTGCCGAGCGACGGATTGTGGTACCTCCATCTCCGGGGAAAGTACGAATCCGGATGGAGTTCGACCGTTCACTATGCACTCCGCCGCGACATCGCCCCGCCGGAGCCTTTCGCCTTGAGTTTGAACCAGCCACGCGGAACAGATGACCCAGCTCCGCAAGTATTGTTTACAACAACTGATGCCGCGAGCGGTATTGCTAAGTACGCCGCGACGCTTGATGGCGGGGCAGCACAGGATGTCAGCAGTCCGTATACGTTAAACATTCGGCAGGCCGGTGCGCACGAGATTGTCATCACTGCGGTCGACCAAGCGGGGAATACACGGGAAGCGAGTTTATCGTTCGAAACCACCGGCTATCCGGCGCCGATCATCACCTCGGCTTCGTCGCCGCTCCTCCTCCTTGATCCGCTCGTTGTCCGTGGGACGGCTTCCGCTGGTGATACGGTGACGGTGTACGTGAATGGCCAAGCCATCGGACAAGTGATTGCTGGCCCGGCTGATCCAAGTGCGGCCGCCAGCGGCGTGACAGTGACGATTCCGTGGGTGCTGACGAGCGACCGTTTGTTCCGGCCGGGGACATATCAGGTGACTGCTTCGGCGACGAGCCCAGACGGGCGCGTCAGCGTGTTGACGAATCCGGTCAGTATTCAAGTCGTCGGACACGCCCTGCTCGTCGGCGGTCGACCGCTCTTGACGATCTCGGTTGTGACGCCGCTGCTGATTTTCGCCATCTCTATTTTCGTGGCGATCGTTGGCGTCTTGTTCCGAACATGGTGGGCGCTCTGGTCAATGCACCGCCGAGTACGCTATGCTGAAGAAGAGCTCGAGGCCTTGCGATCGGTTTCCGGCCACCAAGGCATTAGTCGTGAGCAACTGAATCACGCTTTACAGCAAATCGAAACTGATCTCGATCGAACACCGCCGCGATCAACGACGAAACGCCGACCCACCAAGCGCACTGCACGGTCATGATGAACACCTGGATTATCCTGCCTACCTACAACGAGGTAGGAAATATTGAAGGATTACTCGCTAGCCTCTTCGGTCTGGTTGATGGTCACATCTTGGTCGTTGATGATGCCTCGCCTGATGGGACGGGAAAGCTAGTCGAGCAGCTCCGGTCGCGTTGGCCGGGCCTCGACATTCTCCACCGGCCGGCCAAAGCCGGGCTCGGTTCAGCTTACCGCGATGGTTTTCGTTACGCCCTCGATCATGGTGCGGACCGAGTTGTGCAGATGGATGCTGACGGCTCTCATGATCCGCAACTAGTGCCGGTGCTACTCGTTGAACTCGATCAAGCTGATCTCGTACTGGGCTCGCGGTATATTGCCGGCGGTTCGTTTCCGATCGCTTGGCACCGCCGTTGGATCAGCTTACTAGGCAACGTCTACATCCGTAGCCTGATTGGCTGGCGGATTAAGGACTGGAGCACAGGCTTCAAAGCCTGGCGCGGTCCAATGCTCCGGCGTGTGATCGAACAGCCGAATGCCGCTGTGGGGTACGCGTGGTTGATGGAGACAACCTGGTTGGCGAAGACGCTGGGAGCGCGGATTGTCGAAGTTCCACTCGTCTTCAAAGAGCGGGGGAGCGGGGTATCAAAGTTCACCTGGCGCATTGCCCTCGAAGACCTGCAGCTGGCTTGGCGGCTTCGTTTTCGCCGTCTTGCGTGAAGCCCAAAAGCAGTGTATACTCCGCCTATTCTTGGCTAACGTCAGCCATGATTCGTCAGCCGATTGTTGTGCGTGCGGGTGATTAGCTCAGTTGGTTAGAGCGCGCCGTTCACATCGGCGAGGTCTCAGGTTCAAATCCTGAATCACCCACCATCGCGATTCACCATCCTATGCCTGATAAAAATTCAGAACCACGAATCACGACGCAAAACCCTTTGGGTGATCCGCGAAACTACCGCGGCATGTCGACGAATTTGAAGAAACTGTCAGCCGCGGAAAAACGGTCAGATTTTTTGCCGTCGTTTAACGCCTCGTTTGGTGGGTTTGTTATCGAGTTGCTGAAGATCATCATCATCGCGTTGGCTATTATCGTTCCCATCAGGACGTTCATCCTCCAGCCGTTCTACGTCAAAGGAGCATCGATGGAGCCGAATTTCCACGACAATGAGTACTTGATCATCGACGAGCTTTCGTACCGCCTTCACACTCCGCAACGCGGGGATGTCGTTGTCATCCGCAATCCGATGCTGGGAGAATTCCTGATCAAGCGGGTGATTGGGTTACCGGGAGAGCGGGTGGTGATCAACGACGGTCGCGTAACCATCTACAATGCCCAACTGCCGGATGGCGGGATGTTGAACGAGCAAGCCTACCTACCAGCAGAGCGGCTGACGTTTGGTGAACTTGATATTACCTTGACGAGTGACCAGTACTACGTCCTGGGTGACAACCGTCCGGCCAGTCTCGACTCACGCAGCTTCGGACCAATTGCCCGGCACGACATCATCGGACGTACCGCGCTGCGGGCCTGGCCGTTGTACAAAGCACAAACCTTCCGCACACCGTCAATAACCTTACTGGCCCCCGTCACCCCGTAATCCCATGGCTCGTGAACAGCAACCGCCGCAGCTCCTGCGCGGCATGAAAGACATTCTGCCGGTCGACCAACCGTACTGGTGGTGGATGTTTGACACCATCCGGCAAGCGGCCGAACGCTATGGGTTTGATCGTATCGAGACACCGACGCTTGAGGCGGCCTCGCTCTTCACTCGGTCAGTCGGGGAATCAACCGACATCGTGAATAAAGAGATGTACATGTTCACCGATAAGAGCGGTGATCAAGTCGCGCTGCGTCCAGAAGGTACTGCCGGGGTCGTTCGATCGTACATCGAACACGGCATGTTGAACTTGCCGCAGCCGGTGAAGCTGTGGTACTTCAGCCCATTCTTCCGTCACGACCGTCCCCAGGCCGGAC
>JACRFO010000071.1 GCA_016217865.1 Candidatus Kerfeldbacteria bacterium
CATTACTGTCATGTGGACACCGGACGTTATCGTCCTCGGTGGTTCGGTGATGGTAAAACTTTGGCCACACCGGCCGCTCATCCGCGATGGCTTACGGTACCGCACCAACCCACCCGAAATTATTAGAAGCAAACTCGGAGATGCTGCTGGCTTGTACGGGGCACTAGCGTTAACGACATCAGCCGACCGCAAAGTCGCCCGTTGAGGGACGGGCTGGTAGTTGCGCGGAGAGGTTGTTACTGACCAAACCGACGCTGGCGGCGTCCAAACTCAACCAGGGCAGCGTCGAGATCAGCCTCGTTGAAATCAGGCCAGTGTTTGTTCATGAACAAGAGTTCGCTGTAGACACCTTGCCAGGTCAAAAAACCACTCAAACGCTGTTCGCCAGAGGTCCGAATAATGAGGTCGGGGTCGGGTTGTCCGGCGGTGTACATCGCTTCGGTTAAAGACTTTTCCGTAATTTGCGACGCGCGTTTGGCGGTTTTCATGACTTTCCGGACAGCATCAACGATTTCTTCGTGACCACCATAATTAATCGCTAACTGGAGCGTCCCGCGCGTATTATTCTTAGTCAATTCCATCGCTTCAGCAATATGTTTCTGAAGATGAGAAGGGAGTTCCTTGATGCGACCAATGACCCGAACGCGGATGTTCTTCCGATGGAGATCGTCAATTTCCGAAGAGAGCGCGTGACTCAACAGGCGCATGAGGTAGTTCACTTCTTTCTTTGAACGGTCCCAATTCTGCGTCGAAAAAGCGTAGACAGTCAGTATCTCGATCCCGCGGTCAAGACACCACTCACCAACACGTCGAAAAGCGTCGTAGCCGCGACGATGACCTTCCAGGCTCGGCAGCCCACGTTGTTTAGCCCAACGCCGGTTCCCGTCCATGATGATCCCGAGGTGTTTTACGCCGTGATTGCTTGGTCGTTGCATAGGTGGTGATGGCTTGGTCGGGGTACCGGGACTCGAACCCGGGACCTCATCGTCCCGAACCCCGTACAAATCAAGTCTTTGTTCTTTTCTCTCCGTCGTGGTCGGGGTACCGGGACTCGAACCCGGGACCTCATCGTCCCGAACGATGCGCGCTACCAACTGCGCTATACCCCGCCCACGACGGTAAGAATTGACTTGATTTTACGGGGCAAGCTTAGCGCGCGGACTTTATCCCGTCGAAACGGGGAACTGCGCTATACCCCGTTGAGAAAAGCAGCGTCAACATCCAAGTGACGCAACGGATACCGTACCAGAAATCGGTAAAAATGACAAGTCAGGAAGAGAAATCGTTCCTGGTAATGAGATAACTGCGTAGTACGTAATCACCTAGAATCGGTAATACAACTCGAAGAATAGTGGATGTGCACTACCCGTAAAAATGTTCTAGGCTCGGTTGACTGAATTAATAAACCAGAGGGGGACCTGATCAAGCAGACGTGGCGTCTTTTCTTTATCAATATTTGTACTAGGATACTCGATCTGAAGAGACGCATTATCGTGCCCTCGGTAGATTGCAGTTATTTGTGTCCACTCCTCGCCAACCGCCCCGGCTGTCGGTTTGCGGTCAATAGATATTAATTCGTTTGGTTTTAGGTGTAGATTATCAAGTTCTTCTTTGACCCGAAGTTCAGGACGAACTTCCTTGAGGTGGGCTTCGCGTTGCGAGCTTAATTCAACCTCCTCATCGGTCATCATCCCCATCGCTTGTTTTTCGAAATCAAGCTCGCGTTCTCCAGGGTTCATAGTAGGAATAATAGATGGTATCAAATCTCATGTGATTATAGGTTTATGGCTCAAAAAAGTCCACTCGTTGATCTGCAAAAGGGAGCCATACTCGTGCCGATGTATTGCTGTTCAGGGGGTTGAAAATGTGGTAACCTGGAGAGGTTCTATGGCTGATTTATTTGATCACCAGCTGGCGGAAGAGATAGGCCGGTCCGCGCCGCTGGCCGACCGTTTGCGTCCGACAACCTTGGCTGAATTTGTTGGTCAAAACGACGTCGTCGGCCCGACCTCGATTCTCCGGCGCGCAGTCGAGAACGATGAATTATTTTCGCTGCTGTTGTGGGGACCGCCCGGAACCGGAAAAACAACCTTGGCTAGGATCGTTGCCCAACACACCAAGGCGACGTTCGTTGGGTTATCTGGAGTGATGAGTAGTAAAGATGACTTGCTCCAAGCGGTTCGGGCGGCGTCGGAGCGACGGAAGTTTAAACAGCAGCGCACGATCCTGTTCGTCGATGAGATTCACCGCTGGAACAAAGCCCAACAGGACGCCTTACTACCCTATGTCGAAAATGGAACGGTGACACTCATCGGTGCAACCACCGAGAACCCCAGCTTTGAAGTCATCTCACCTCTCCTGTCGCGCTGTAAGGTATTCGTCCTCGAACGGCTGCAACCCGAACACCTCCAAACAATCATCGAGCGCGCCTTGGCCGATACTGTCCACGGGTACGGCGGCCAACACGTTGTGCTTGAACCGCAAGCCCTCGAACTGCTGACCACCGCTTCAAACGGTGATGCCCGGACGGCACTGAATACGCTCGAGCTGGCCTACAAAGCGACTAGCCCGAAGCAGGGGAAACGGACTATTGTGGCAACGACCATTGTTGAAGCATTTCAAAAACCGCACCTGCTGTACGACAAGAAAGGCGAGGAGCACTACAATATCATTTCGGCGTTCATCAAATCGATGCGCGGTTCGGATCCCGACGGGACGCTGTACTGGCTTGGTCGGATGGTTGAGGCGGGGGAAGATCCGCTATTTATTGCCAGCCGGATGGTCGTCTTCGCTTCGGAAGATATTTCCGTCGCGGATGTGCACGCCTTGCCCTTGGCTGTCGCCTGCATGCAAGCGTGCGATATGATTGGACTACCAGAGTGCGTGATCAACCTTAGCCACGTGGCGACCTACCTCGCGACCTGTCCGAAGTCGAACGCCACCTACGTCGCCTACGGCCGCGTCGTTGAGGATGTCCAGGCCACCTTGAATGAACCCGTTCCGCTCCACCTACGCAACGCACCGACGAAGCTAATGAAAGAACTTGGCTACCATCAGGGGTACAAATACAGCCACGACTACTCGGCTGCTGAAGGAAAACAGGAGTACCTCCCGAAGAAGTTGTCTGGCCAACGCTACTTTCAACCGCCAGTAGCACACCACGATCATGGTGCTGCACTTTAAACCATTTCGTTTCGGTCGGGCCGAGTTCGGCGTGTTGATGCTATTCATCATCCTGTTCATTTTAGGGGTAGGGATCATGACGGTGCCACTCTTGGCGACTGTCTATGGTCGGTGGACCGAGACATGGACGAAGATCGCCCTGGATTACGGTTACCTCGGCGCTTTTGGGGCGGCGCTGATTGGGAGTACGAGCGTGACAGTGTTCTTCCCTTACACGATCATCGTCTTCTTCTTAGCTACCCAGGGACTAAATCCGTTCTACCTTGGGATCTTGATGGGCTTGGGAGCGGGTATCGGCCAAATGGCCGGTTATGTTGTTGGACGGTGGGGGTCGGGGTGGTTCCAGCGCAAGAAACCAGAAACGTATGACGCCTTGGAACGCATCCTCCGCGAACGGCCGGGCATGATTCTCCTGTTCCTGATCGTTTTTGGTTCGACGCCGTTGCCGGATGATTTGATCATGATCCCGCTCGGCATGCTCCGGTATTCGTGGTGGCGGGCTTGGTTGCCATCGACGATTGGGAAGTGTGTCGCCGGGCTCATCGTGACCTACTCGAGCTTCTTCATTTCGCGGACACTCGATACCGGGACGGCAGCTGGCGCGTCAGCAGTGGTCAGTCAATTCGCCACGGTCGCGAGCCTGGCGTTAATTGGCTACGTCATGTTCCGTCTCGATTGGACGAAAATCATGCACCGTATGCTTGATCGACAAACACCCACTCAACCACCAACCGTATGACACCCGAACGTTGGTCTGATCTCGTCAACACGATTCTTGATCGGTTCCCGGTCAATCGCCGCGGACAAGAACCATATGCCGAAGGGCCAGGTACTGTTGAATTTCTGGAGTTCACCGCGCCAACAGGGGACATCCGTCTCGAATATACGAGCCGGCCGGTGGTGATTGGGAAGAAGACGTTCGGTGGGCGGAAGATTGGGACAGCTGCGGGCGTCCAGTATGAATACAGTCCGGACGAGGTGAGTCACCAATTCAAGGCGTGGCGAAAAATTGGGGCCGACTGGCAGGAGATCGACCCGTCGACGTTTGCCGTCTAGCATGCCGGAGTTACCCGAAGTCGAAACCATCGCCCGCGAGCTCCAAGCCGTCATGCCAACGAGCCGGATTATTGGCTTGGAGATTCGGTTGCCGAAAATGATCAAGTTGCCGGTCAACCGTTTTCGTCGGAACGTCGTTGGCGCGACGGTGGGTCGAGTCCATCGCCGGGCCAAACTCCTCCTGATTGATATATCAACCGGACAGACCATTATCATTCACCTGAAGATGTCCGGGCAGCTCATTTGGCGTTCAGTCACGGGCCGGTTACGGGTTGGCGGCCACCCGATTCCAGGCGGAACGGAAGCGTTGCCGAATGCATACAGTCACGTCATCGTGGCCACGAACCGGGGGACACTCTTTTTCAACGACCAGCGGCAATTTGGTTTCGTCAAAATGATTCCGACGGCCAGCCTCGAACATTGGCTTGAAGACGAAGGCTATGGTCCGGAGCCGTTGAGCGATGAATTCACGTTAGACGTATTTGAAGAGATCCTCCGGCGTCATCGCGTAAAGCGCATCAAGCCGACGTTGATGGACCAGACGGTGATCGCTGGAATAGGAAATATCTATGCAGATGAGGCTCTTTTTTACGCGAAGATTCGGCCGACCCGGCGTATCCACACCCTCCGTCCAGACGAGCGGAAAAACCTCTGGAAAGGGATCCGCCACGTCATGACGCTCGCGATCAAATACAAAGGCACGACCGCTGATGCCTATCGTACCGCTAATGGACAGCCTGGTGGGATGTTACCCTTCCTGCGGGCGTATGGACGGGATGGACTGCCGTGCAAGCGGTGTGGGACGATCATGAAAAAAATCACCTTAGCGGGACGGGGGACACACTATTGTCCGGGATGTCAGCAGTAATTACCAGCTAGCCGGAAGCCACTGGTAGAGGAGGAGTCCAACCACCAGGCCGATGATACCACCGACGATGGCCTGCAGCGGTGTATGCCCCAATCGCTCGACGAGTTGAATCGGTACTTCTCGTTCTTGGCGTTGGGGGAGTTCACGAATAAGGACATTGAGGATTCTCCCATGCTGGCCGAGGAACTGGCGGAAGCCAATAGCATCCCGAACGATGAGCAGAGAGAAGATCGTCGAGATTGCGAAACTCGTTGACTGCCAACCGTCGTGGAGTCCGACGACGGTGGTTAAGGAAACGACGAAGGCCGTATGGGCGGAAGGCATGCCACCATACTCCTGCAAGGTTGACCACCGTAGCTCACCGCGCACGGCTTGGAGCAAGAACTTGATGACTTGCGTCCCGACTCCAGCCAGGAGGGGAATGATGAGAAGTTTCGGAAACATAGAGAATGATTCAGGGCCTAGCATAGCATATGAATGCTCATCGGGCCACTCAACAAACCACCCCCGGGGTGCCGGGGGTGGATGGACGAGGTTACGTCGTTGGCGTTTTCGGCCGTTGTCGGAGGTTGACCGCTGTCAGGAGGACTGTTCCTAGTGTGGCGACCCAAGCCCACCAACTCTGCGTGCCGCA
>JACRFO010000068.1 GCA_016217865.1 Candidatus Kerfeldbacteria bacterium
TCGTCAACGCTCCCGCCAGGACCTCCCGTAGTCGTTGATTTTCCGAACCAGGCCCGACCGCTCAAGGAGCCAATAAACGTAGAACCGCTTAGCCGCTTTTGGAGGCTAAGGCCGTACGAATCAGGGTTCAATTGACAGAGCGTCGGGCCAGTCAGCGGTGGGATCCGGCTATTGATACAACTGACTGAAATTGGACCAATCGAGCCGCGGTCAGCCGCGGTCGGTCCGGTGGCCGACGAAGCGCCTGCCCAGATCATCCCAGTCAACGTACTCGGGGTCCGACTCAAGAGCAGTAGCCCTGACGTTGGCGCTCCACCTTGCAGTCCGGTGCCAACCGCATAGATGTGCTGGGGGCTGACCGCTGACATGCCGTACAACGTGTCGGTGATACCATTCGCGTTGTCCGTGAAAATTCTCGAAGGCAGGGATTCCCGCGTCGTTTCGTCCACAGCCGAGAGCGTGTCGTCGTTGAAGGCGATCCCGTTGCTGAAGACGTTTTCGCCAACCGCTAACACCGTTCCGGTATCAACGGCTGGGACACCGGGGACGCTGATTTCTTCAACCTTAAGGTCGTCGCAGGTCACTTTCGCTCCATACGTCGCTTCACAGCGGATGTCGAGGAACATTTCGCGAGGCGTCAAATTGGCGCGGCTGCGCAAGACTGTTGTTCCAGCTCCCCGCCCATTCGTCGTCGGTCCGAAAATGAGGTCCTCGCGGGAAACCGTGATATCGAAATTCACCCACGAATTAGCCGGATTACTCCGCGTCCGAACCAGGCTGCGGTTATTGAACGAGCAGTCAGTATACTCCGGTGGGTAGCTGCCGCCGCAGGCCAGAACAACGCCGCCTTGAGCCATGACGTTCGAGATAGGAAATTCGACTTTGTACCAGCCAGTGATACGAAACTTCTTCCCTTCAATCGTTGAAAGTGGGACGGTTTGGCCAACGCTGACGGTGTACGTCGCATCGGGTACCCCAGTACAACTCGTGTTCGGATACGACTCTCTTGGTTCGACCACCATCGCATACTCACCACCGTGGCCGCCAGATACTACCTGCATGTCGGAAGTATTCTTATCGCACACCGAGGTTGCATTATGAGTTCCATTGCCGACACCTGTGTAGTAGTAGTTGTCAGCGCGGCTGGAAGCCGAGAGCGGAGTCGAAGTCAGGCTCTCAAAACCACCGTTGAGGAGGAGTTGTTGCCCATCACCACTCCGGTTCTGGAGTGCAACAACGGAGTAGTACCGCTTACCGGCGGTGGTGTTCAGGGTCGTGGTGACGCCGCTGGCTTCATCAAATTTCTTGACACCGTTGTTCGTTGCTAGGTAAATACTGTTCTGGAGCGGTCCGTGCGTACCCGACGGCAAATCGCGCGTGAGAATCGCCAGTCCGTAGTAGCACGTATTCGCTTCCGTTTTCAGCAGCGTCCACTTTCCAACATTGTCGCTCGTGTTCTTGATTTTATACAAATGGCTCGTTTGGCTGCCTGCACACGTCCGGTCCATCGCGTCGCCATTGAACGTGCTCGTGGTGACATAGGCGACATCGGGAATGGAGAATTTGATCCCGGTGATATTTTCATTCGCTGGCAGGTTCCCGATGAGTGTTTCACCGGCATCATTGTTGCGAATTGATGGTGTCAGTCGGGTCCAGGTCGCATCTGCAGTCGGACCTTTCGTCGTATACGCCACTAGCCCTTTCTGGCCACCAGCGAGCAAGACCCGCTGGTAGAGCTGCCCGGCATCAACGGCATAGTAGTCCAGCAGCGCATCAGCAGCCGACAAAGCCGGACTGTATTGCTCCGTCACGAAAGAACCGAAGCTCCCGCCAGTCGTCGGTTGCGTGGAGTACGACCGAATAGCGTAGATGTGCGCATCCGCGCCAACGGCCACCACCGGCGACGGCGTGCCTTCGCCCTGGTCCTTCTGCCCGGAAACGGCGTTGAGCGAGTACGGTGCGACAGTTGAACCGGCGATCGATCCGGTCGGGTAGAAACTTGATACCCGCCGCCAGTTGTTGGCTGATCCGTTTGAGCCGTTGTAGAAGTACATGATGCCGTTACAGGACTCGAGCGGGGCGGTACCGCCGCAGGTCGTAATGCTCCGGTCAACGCCAACAGCTAGGGCTTCGTAGCCATTGTAGACGCCAAGGTTGGTGGCTAAACCACGATCGTATGACCACACACCGCGGAATTCCGGCAACGCCACTTGGTTTGAAGTGTCGATCTGCGGAACTTCAAATTCGGCGTTCGTATCACGGCTAGCGAACGCAACGAGCCCAA
>JACRFO010000069.1 GCA_016217865.1 Candidatus Kerfeldbacteria bacterium
ATATCATCACTGAAGAGGTCCGGCAAAGTGACGATGTGTTACCGGGCGCTGAAGAGGAGTCAGTTGTTCGTTGGGGCGGTGAAGAATTCGTTGTCGTGTTTTCCCAAACGAATCGCGATGCGGCACATTTCGCAGCTGAACGTATTCGCGCCCGGATCGCTGCTGAACTGACGACAGTCCGGCCAAACGGTGAAGCCGTGACCATCAGCGGTGGGCTAGCCGAGTACCGGACAGCCGAACCGAGCGAAGTAGACAACCTCTTGCGCGCCGCTGATGAACAGTTGCTAGCGGCGAAAAAATCAGGTAAGAACATCATTCTCCCGGTTCCGGAACGAGCCGCGGCGTAAGGGAATAACAAGTGGTCGGTTGACAGACGGCCTTGGTTATTGTATATTTCTCCCGCCTCATTACAGACCACCAGATGATCGCCCCAGCCGCGCAAGCGCGTTGGGGAGGAAAGTCCGAACACCACCCGTCGTATGACGGGTCAAGGAGAATCGCTAACGGCGACCGGGAGTAACGGTGACGTGGGATGGGTATACCTTCCACGTCGCTGCCAAGCCCAGGGCCCGAGCTTCGCTCGGCGAAGAGTGCAACAGAAACATACCGCCGGGAGCCATACTTATCTGGCTCCAGGTAAGGGTGAAATCGTGTGGTAAGAGCACACGGCTGGTCCAGGTGACTGGATCGGCGGGCAAACCCTCTCCGGTGCAAGATCGCATAGGTTCCATTCGCGCAAGCGGATCGGAACGGGTAGATCGCTTGAGGCGGCCAGCAATGGCCGTCCTAGAGAGATGATCATCACTCGGCTGGCGTACGCGTCCGTCGAGGACAGAATTCGGCTTACCGGTGGTCTGGTTGGGGCATTATCTATGAAACGTCGTCTTGATCTCTTGTTTGCCGCGAGCCTTGTCCCGCTTGATTACCTGGCGCTGCTGGTCGCGGGTTGGACGGCATACAACATTCGGTTTCACCAGTTTGCTGATCTGCTGCCGGTCGCCTCGACTATTCCGCAGCGGCAATTCCTCACCCTGACGGCCATCGTTGGCGTGGTGTGGCTGGCCGTTCTCGCTCTCGTTGGGGCGTACCATCTCCGTCAACGTCTCTCGAGTGAACTCGGTAAAATTTTTGTTGGCGTTTCCACCAGCGTTCTGCTCGTCATTGTCGCGATCTTCTTCCAACGCGAATTTTTTGCTTCTCGTTTCATCATTCTGGCCACCTGGATTCTGGCGGTCCTGTACGTCTGGTTGAATCACATGATCATCCGTAGCGTTCAGCGGCTCCTGCTCGCACAAGGTGTCGGGACGCGCCAAGTCGTGATGATCGGCCACGATCAGACCAGCGAGGAACTTGTTCGGCTTTTCCGCAGCCGTCCCGGCATGGGGTATCGGATCATCCAGTCCTGGCCGGATGCTTCGTTGGAATCCTTGCAAGCCCTCGATCAACTCTTAGCGACCCAGGCCGTCGATGAAGTGATCCAGGGTGATCCGACCATCCCGAAAGCGCAAACGCTCCAACTCCTCGAGCGTTGCCACGAACACGGCGTGACGTTCAAGTACGCGGCCGATGTCTTCGAAACCCAAGCCGGTAACGTTGATATCCATGACGTCGCTGGTATTCCAATCATCGAAATTAAACGTACACCGCTTGATGGCTGGGGGCGCATTCTCAAACGGACCGCCGACCTGACGCTCGGCACAGTTGGTTTGGTTATAGCAATCATCCCTGGCATCCTGGTAGCCGTTGCGATTAAGCTTGATTCGGTTGGTCCAATCTTTCTCCAACTCGAGCGGGTTGGCCAGAACCAGCGGAAATTCAAGCTCTGGAAATTCCGGTCGATGATTAAGGACGCCCACGCGCTGAAACCCCAGCTAATGGAACAGAACGAACGTGCCGATGGACCGCTATTCAAGATGACCCACGATCCGCGCATCACCCGAGTCGGCCGTTTTATCCGCAAGACCAGCCTTGACGAAATTCCGCAAATCTTCAACGTCTTGAAGGGTGAAATGAGCTTGGTCGGTCCGCGGCCGCACGAACCGGAAGAAGTCGCTCGTTACGACAAGCACCACAAGAAACTGTTGGCGATTAAACCCGGGATGACGGGCATGGCGCAAGTATCCGGCCGTTCGAACTTATCGTTTGAAGATGAAGTCCGACTCGATACGTACTACATTGAAAATTGGTCGCTCGGACTGGATACGCAAATCATTCTCCGCACACCCATGGCTGTTTTTCGGACTGATACGGCTGCCTAGATGAATGTTGCACTCGTCCACGAACACCTAGGTCAAGACGGCGGCGCCGAACGCGTTGTCCGGATTTTCCAAAAAATGTTTCCGTCCGCCCCGCTGTACACCTTGGTGTACAATCCAGATCGGGCCCATCCCGGTTTTCGCGGGACAGATATCCGGACGTCGTTTATCCAGCGGTTACCGGGCGGCGTCAAGCACTACCAGTGGTACTTGCGGTACATGCCGACGGCTATCGAACGGTTTGATCTATCCGAGTACGACGTGGTTATTTCCAGTGCTTCGGGTTTTGCTAAAGGCGTCATCACCAATCCCGAGACCCTCCATCTCTGCTACCTCCACAGCCCGACGCGATACCTCTGGGATGGGACACACCAATACATTCGCGATTTGCCGTACCCGAACTGGATGAAACAACTGTTACCGAGCGTCTTGACCAACATTCGGATGTGGGACCGGCTGGCGGCTGATCGAGTCGATGATTACGTGGTCAACAGCAAGCTCGTCGCTCGTCGCTTGGAGAAATTCTACCGTCGGACTGGTACGATCATTTACCCGCCGGTCGAAACACAGCGTTTCACGATCCAGCCGAAGACCGATAAGTACTACTTAACTGGTGGCCGACTCGTTCCGTACAAACGCTTCGACCTAGCGATCAACGCGTTTAATCGGCTCGGCTTGCCGCTCAAAGTCTTCGGGACCGGTCCAGCACTGAAACACCTCCAGGAAATCGCTGGGCCAACGATTGAGTTCCTTGGACGGGTCCCGGACGCGGCCATGAACGAACTCTATGGCCGGGCGGCGGCGTTCATCAATCCGCAAGTTGAAGACTTTGGTATTACTGTGGTCGAAGCGATGGCGACTGGCCGCCCGGTAATCGCTTTTGCCGCCGGCGGGGCACTCGAAACCGTCAAAGCAGGGGAGTCGGGGAATTTCTTCATGGATCAGGAGTGGGAGTCGCTTGCTGACGCGGTCATCCGCTTCAAACCGGAAGAGTACGAACCGACTCGGATCCGGGCGTGGGCTGAAACGTTCAGCGTCGACCGTTTCATCAACACCTTCCGCCAGCACGTCGATCAGGCTTGGCAGGCGCATCAATCTCGCATACACTAACCGAACGGCTTATGGAATTCCGTGATTACATCAAAATTTACTGGGCGCAGCGCTGGTTCATTTTCGTCCTAACCGGCATTGCGGTCGTCGCAGCGGTCGCTATCGCAGCCACTCGGCCGGTCATGACGGGCGTGTCCATGTCGTTCGCGATCAATCGCACGAACAAAGAAGCCACGACGCAGTACCAGTACGACGGCTACTATGCGTTGCAGGCGTCCGACCTCTTCGCCCAAACAGTGGTGAGTTGGTTCAGTACCCCATCAGTCCTCCGTGAAGTCTACGACCAGGCTAACCTCGATCCGGAAATTCAATCGTTGAATAGTTTACCATCGCGGTTCAGCGTCAAGAAGTATTCCGCCCAAAATATTGTCGTCCGTTACACCGAACGGGATGACGAACGGGCGAATAAACTGGCCGATGCGCTGAAGACCGTCATGGAGGATAAAGCGTCACAGCTGAACCAAACGACCGACGGCAAGTCCATTTTTGAAATTGTCGCCGGGGCTCCGGTCGTCGCGGCGGCTCATCCGAACATCTGGCTGGCTGGCGCGGTCGCACTGGTGCTGGGACTCGCCCTAGCGTTGTTCATCGCCGCGGCCCGTCACTTTTTGCGCTAGGCATGCGCATCGGCATCGATGCGCGGTTCTTTGGACCGCAGGAAACCGGCATTGGACGTTACGTTGAACGTCTGATCTCGCATCTCGAGGCGATCGACGATCGTCATGAGTATGTTGTCTTTCTCCGTTCGAAAGCGTGGGAGTTATGGCAACCGAAGAATGCGCGTTGGTCGAAACGATTAGCTGATGCGCACTGGTACACTGTTGCGGAACAGGTGGAGATGCCTCGGATCTTCCGCCAAGCTCAGCTAGATCTCCTGCACGTGCCGCACTTCAATGTCCCGTTATTCTACCGCGGGCCGTTTGTCGTAACGATTCATGATCTCATCCTCGACCAGTTTCCAACAGAACGGGCGACGACCCTCGAACCACTACTCTTCAAGGTGAAATTCGCCGCCTATCAAGCCGTCGTTCGGCATGCCATTCGCAACAGTCAAGCCGTCATCACGGTGTCCGAGCACAGCCGGCAGGACGTCCTCCGTCGTTTCAATATTGATCCGCAGAAAGTTCATGTGACCTACGAATCGGTCGACCCCTTGCCCGAGCCGGCTGGTCTGGAGGTGCTGTCCGAGCATGGTGTTCGGCAACCGTACCTGCTCCATGTTGGTAACTCGTATCCGCACAAGAACCTCGAACGGTTCATGGAAGGTGTCCGGATTGCGAACACTCGCGGGGAACGGTTCCAAGTCGTGCTCGTCGGTAAACGTGACTACTTTTCGCTGCAGCTGGAAGCGTTCGTCAAACGGCTTGGCCTCGATAATGTTGTGTTCTACGGTTTTGCTTCTGATCAGGAGTTAGCTGGATTGTACGCACACGCCAGGGCGTATTTCTTCCCATCGCTGTCTGAAGGATTTGGCCTACCTGGCTTGGAGGCGATGCAAGTCGGCCTACCACTCTTCGCCTCGCAAGCAACGTGTTTGCCAGAAGTGTTCGGGCCAGCCGCGCGCTACTTTGATCCGCACTCGGCTGCGAGCATGGCCCACTCGATTGAAACCGCGCTTCATGATACACTAGCGACACAACAACTCGTCGTAGCTGGGCGGGAGCAACTGCGAAAGTACTCATGGCGGCAGATGGCCGTTGAGACGCTCCGACTCTACGAACGCTTGGAGCGACATGGCCGAACACCAACCTCCCATCCCACCCAATAACGTCCTCGACCTGCGTCAGCTCGTGGCTGAACGGCAGGCGGTAAAACAGCGCCGACGATGGTCACCGCCGGAACGCTTCAGTCGACCAGATCGACCCGGTCGGCAGCGCCGGATTGACTGGCGGGTATTTTCGCGCGAAGGGGGAAAATTTTTCGTGGCCGCAGTCGGGGTGGCGCTGCTCGTTACGGCGTTAACCGAAAGTATCCGCGTGACGCACGCCATCGGCCGTACCACTGACTTGACGAAGCAAGCGATCACCCAGATTAGCACCGGCGTCAGTCTCCTTGGTCAAACGAAACTGGCCGAATCAAAGGCCGCATTCACCGCCGCTGATTCCTCGCTCCAAGGGGCGGAAACGGCCTTGCGGAGTACAGGGATTCCTGCCGGCCTGATCGAGAAGATCCCGGTCGCCGGTCGGCGCTACAACGAAGCCACGGAAGTCTTAGCCCTCGGTCGTCGACTAAGCCGGTCTGGGGCGATGCTGACCGACCTGCTCCCGGCCGAAACAGTCGCTCAACCAGCCATCAGTATCAGCTCGGATGGCATCATCCAAGGTTCTGTCGGGGTTCTTTCTATGCTGCTCAAGCAGCGCGATCAAACCGAAGCCCTCCTGACTACAGCGATACAGGCCTTACAGCAAGTTGCTAGTCTGCGAGCACACGACCTGCCGTCCCAGTACCGTGAGCGGTTTGAAATCTGGCAGCGCATTATTCGTGACCTGGGCGGTTCTGACCAACACCTCGATTCACTGGCGAAACTCATTTTCAATTTGTTAGCACCCGCGAGCCCGCAGGAGTACCTCGTCATCTTTCAGAACAACGACGAGCTCCGGGCCACTGGCGGATTTGCCGGGACATTTCTCCTCGTGAAGTTCGAGCAGGGGACATTCAAGATACTCGATGCGCCGGGTAATGGTCCCTACGCGTTGGCCGACCAGATTCCGCACACGAACCTCCCGCCGCAACCACTGTTGGCGCTCAATCCGTATTGGGCGTTCCAGGATACAAACTGGTTTCCTGATGTACCAACATCAGCGACGTTCATGCTCGATTTCTACAATCAAGCGCGCGGTTTCAAACCGGATGGCGTCATCTTCATCACCCCCCAGTTGGTCGAAGACCTGCTTCGTGTCACTGGACCGCTCCGTCCCGAAAAATACAACGTTGACATCACGGCTGATAACTTCGTTCGGGCGACTGAACAGCAAGTTCAATTTGGCTATGATAAGGCCGCGAACAATCCTAAACAGTTCTTGATTGACCTGGTTCCAACGCTCTTGCAAAAACTCGCGTCGTTACCTGGTCCGTCGGCGTTGCAGGCACTCGCAGTCGCGCTCCGCGACGCTGATCAAGGCGCGTTGCAAATGTACAGTCGCGACCAAGCGATGCAATCAGCCATCACCGACGTCAATTGGGATGGCGCACTCACGGCTACCAACGGTGATTACTTAGCGGTTATTGATGCCAACATCGGGGGCGGGAAGACCGACCGCGTCATCGAAGAACGGGTTTCGGTGAACGTGACCGTTGACCAAAACCTGTTGCGCCATGAAGTCAGCGTCACGCGCCATCACAACGGAACGGTCAATGACCCGTTGACTGGGGCTACCAATACCGACTACCTTCGGATCTACGCGCCGAGCAACGCCCAGTTCGTTTCAATCTCCGGAGCCACGCCGTCGAGTCAAATTACCTTTCATAGTCCCGCGGCTGATAGGATCCTTTCCGATCAGTTGGCGGCCGCCGAAGGCCAGACGTTAATTGACCCGCAGCAGGGGTACCGCCTGACCCATGAGAACAACAAGGCGGTGTTCGGCGCGTGGAGTCGGATTGATCCAAGCAAAGAACAGACAATCGTGTTTCGATACACGACGCCGCTTCCAACTGGTAAACAGGAAAAGACCTGGAACTTCACTTGGCAGCATCAGGCCGGTGCGCCTGTACGCATGTGGAAGGTCGTTTTCGATGCTGGTGGGGCAGGTAAAATTGTTTCGGCCGCAGCCGATGCGACCGTGAAACAGCAGGGGCACCGCGCGACGTTTTCCACTACCTCGGCCCAGTCCCGGTCCTTCGGCGTCATTTTCCGCTAGTATTCGAGACCCTCAACGGCTAATCTTAGCCATTTTGGCTTACCTTAGCCTTTAGGACTCTTGACAGGTTTTACCCCCGGGCGTATACTGCTCAGTCATGCTTCAGTTGTCGGTTGAGGAGCCCCAACGAAAGCACCCTACAATTCATCCGAACAATCGTTGAGGAGCGAGCGTTCGATCACACAATCATCCAATCTCGTATCAAGTACGGGACAAGACGGGTGAGGCGTGTTGTCGACATCTTGTCTCCACAACGCCTCACCCGTTTTTCGTTCTAGAGGTTCTGCGGTCAGGGGCCGCGTGTTCCTGGTTGCAGGAACCTGTAGAACGAAGTCAGTTGTCCTTCCTTCGGTCCATTGGGCTGACCCAATCCTTGAGGGTATCAAGGCAAAGAGGTGTGCAGATGGGAAAGAACATTGCCATCGGCGTGCTCGTCGTGTGCCTGCTCATGAGCATCGGTGTCGTGAACTACCAGGAGACGCGCGCCAACCGGGCCGAGTCCCAGGTCACGACGCTCCAGCAGCAGAATGCGACGCTGACGTTGCAGCTGATCACGGCACGACGGGAAGTGGCGAGCGCCAAGGCGTCGATTCTGGTGCTCCAGCTGGCGGCCAACATCAGCCAGCGCCGCATCCAGGAGGGTCGAACGTTCGGTGCCTTCTCGGTCGGCGACGAGCAGACGAAGCTGAACCCCGCAGTCGGCGTGAGCGTCTCATCGCTCTACGACGATCGGAAGGGGATCGTCGAGCTCTGGGTCTCGGACAACACCACGAACGAGATCATCGCCAAGACGACCTGCACGTTCCCGCCAACGCCGCATCGCTAGCACGTCCCCAGCACCGGGGACCAAGTAATAGGTGAGAGGACGGATAGCCACATCTTCCTCTTCTCACTCGATGTATCCATCACCCGATGAATATCTCAAGCGAGAAGTTCCTTACACGATGACCACCAGATATAGGGAGGGGAGAGCACTGGTTGTTGGAAATGCCAAGCATGGACAACACCAGCCGTCTCGATCGCTAGCCAAGTGGGTTTCGACTCGCGAAGCCAGTGTGAAGAGACATGATGGCGTCGGTTCGCTACGGTGAACCAAAGCGCCAGACGCTTGCCTCCCGATATCTGTATGGTCATCACCGTTACCTCACTCGAGTACTCAACTCTACAACCAATTACATTGTTACCCAGAGGGTATGAGTACTCAAGCGTAGTAACGTTCTGTCCAATCTTCCGGATGATCCGGCCCACGCCCGAGGGTAGAGGGTAAGGAGAGACGTACATGTTCGGCTACACGCCGCTTGGAGTGCTCGTTGCCATCATGTGTGTGATGGCTGCCGCCGGTCACGCCGTGGCGCTGCATCGGTGGGAGGCGAAGAGTGGGGACACGGAACCGGTCCCCGGCTGGCTGAAGTACATGGGCTGGGCTGGGCTGGTCGTCTCGGCCATCGTCTCGCCGATGCACATCCTCACCCCGGCCTTGTACGCCGTGGTCTGGGCGTTCGTCGCGGTCGGACTCGACCAGGACTGGCAGTTCGCCAGGCGCCTGGCCGTCATGAAGACGGTGGGCATCTGCGTCCTGGCCGGTATACTGCTGCAGGTCGCCAGCATCACCCACAACGCGGTCGCAGCTGACAGGCAAGAGTCGGTGCAGTACTGGGACAGCGTCCCGAAGTACACCATCACCGCATCAACGCGCGTCGGCCAGGCGATCGTCATCCGATTCGCCGAGACCGACTCCGTCATCGTCGGACGTGTCCTCACGTACGATGTGACGGAGAAAATCCGTCTGCAGGCGACGCGGGTGCAGGTCGGCCGGGGTACGTTCAATGGCCACACCTACCAGTTCTACGATGCGGCGGGGAAACTCCTCATCGCCGTGGACGACACGGAGCTGTACTACCTGCCGTCCTCGCTGGACCAGTAGTCGCAGTAAGCGAGCGCTCTTTTTACACCGAGACGCAGACTTCCCACGAAGTCTCGTCTCCTCGCTCGAGTATTCAATCAACTCGATTGAATTCTCAAGTGAGATTGTCCTTTTTCAACACCGAAGCGGTCGATGTGTCTCTGAAATATCGGACATACATCGACCGCTTCAAACTGGAGCGGTGCGTCACGGTCTTCGGACCGCGCAACCAACGGAGGGCAGATGCGAACGAAGCCCAGCGGTTACGGATTCACCCTGATCGAGCTGATGATCGTCGTCGTGGTCATCGGGATCCTGGCGGCCATCGCCATCCCGAACTTCATCGCGATGCAGAACCGCGCGAAGGACCGCTACACCAGGGCCAACATGCACACGCTGCAGCTGGCGGCCGAGGACTACGGCGTCCAGCACGACGGCTACTACGCGCACGACCCCGCGCAGGTGCTCGCCCTGCTGCCTGCTGGCGGCGTGAACTTCCAGAACCCGGTCACCCGCGAGCGCGACCTGCTCAACTCGAAGACGCCGGGCTCGTGCTTCTACGAGGACAGCGCGGGCGTGAAGTACGTCATCACGGGGTACGGTCACGACGGCCTTCCGCTCAACCTCGAGCTCCGCTCGGGCCAGTAGCAACCACCACGGCCAACGCTTGGCCAGATCACGGAGGATCAGAACATGGTGATCATCGCTGCTGATGCCGTTCACCCGGAGCTGGGTAAGCTCCAGGTCCAGAACCCGCCGCAACCGCCGTCGCCGCCGAAGCCGCTCAACCCGCGCAAGCGGATGTGGGCCCATCGGGAGGCCATCCGCCGGGCGCAGCGCGAAGTCCTGATGTTCCAGTAGTACCGCGGCAGAACCGCCGCGTAAGAAGTAAGTGGAGGAGATGGCAACATCTTCTCCCTCCACCCGAGTTGACAGACGCTGCCAATTCAGGTGGGATACGTAAGGAAGTGCCTCGATACCATCGTTCGTGAGCCCATCCGGAGGTCCAGACATGCTCTCACGGCAAGCGATTCAAGCCGAGCTCGGCCGAATCGACGCGGAACTCCAGGCCAACCAGGAGCGCAATGAATCCGAGAAGTATCGGTTCATGCAGCTGATCAGTCGGCGAGCGATGCTCGAACGCCTCCTCGCCAGCCCGCCCAGTACGCCGCGCTCCCGCGTCCGTTCCACTCGCACCCCGGACACCTACCGGGACCACCACAGGTGAGGGGAGGGATAGCCACATCTCTCTCCACCTCGCTCGAGCATTCCATAGCACTGAGTTTATCTCGGTTCAAGCATGGTGGAATGCTCAAGTGAGGTACCGCTGCACATCGACAACTTCAACCAGATGGGGGACGCATGCGCGTCGAGTGGTGGATCATACTCGGCTACGGATTGCTGGGGACCTGCCTCGGAGCGCTCACCGGCGTTCTCCTGATGACCAAGCGTAAGGCTTGGGCAGGTGTACTCTTCACCGTTGGGAGTGGCTTTGGCTGGTGTCTAGCTTTCGGGCTAGGCGCGGCCATCAACCACTTCCTGTTTCAGACCACCTGTTACCCGCTGCACGTCGTGGCCTACAAGATCGGCGGCAGCACCGGATCGTTCGTGACCCTCACGAGCATCGTCATCTACCGACGGTTCGCCAAGAACCGTCTCCGCTCCGGCGGACTGGAGGATTCATGTTCACCATGAGCTGGACGGTCGTGATCGGCCACCTCGTCGCTGGCCTGACCATCGGTGCGTGCGTCGGCCTGTCCATGACGCTCAAGAAGTGGGGGGTGATGATGGTTCTCATCTTCAGCGCTGGCGCGTTCGCCTGGCTGTCGCTGTTCGGACTCGGCGCGCTGATCGAGAACCTCGTCGGCCACACCATCAGCTACCCGCTGACCGTCCTGGTCTTCGTCGTCGGGATGGCCGTCGGCATGATCATCGAGCTGTTCCTCGTCGAGGTGATCAACTCCCTCGTCAAGCACCTCAAGCGGACGAACGTCACGGTTTGACCTCAACTGCACGCGGCTCCGGCCGCTGAATACGTGAGGGAGGGGAGATGGATTCATCTTCTCTCCCGACCTCACCTTGATGCTTCGCCGATTGGCGGAACACCAGGGTGACGTCGCTGCTCATTGTCTCTCTCGGTTGGTTGATCTGGCTAAATGAGTGATGCCGACTCGCTATAGGACCCAATGTTCCGCTTCGTGCGGATTCCTCCGTTGGATACCGTAGAGGGTTGACCGCTCCTCGTTTAGCCGGATGAGCCTACCACACCACCGCTTCCGGCGGTGTTTTTGGGTTGCAGAAAGGAGAAAAATCTGGTACAGTATGACGACTTCTATGTGGCAGAAACTCTGGCGCAAGCTGCAGACGACGATTTTCGGCGGGGCTATCATCGTCGGATCGAGTTGGATTCTTAGCAAGATTCTCGGACTCGTTCGCGAGCGGCTCATCGCGAATGCGTTTGGAACGGCTGGGGCCGACCCGATCTACGCCGCCTTTACGATCCCGGACTTCATCTACGGGACGTTAGTGCTGGGCTCGCTTCTCACGGCCTTCATCCCGGTCTTCATTGCCTACCGGCAACGCGACGAGGCCGAGGCGTGGCGGATCTCCCGCTCAATTCTCAACATCATCGTCCTCGTCTTCACGACGCTGGGTCTCATCTTGTTGATCTTCGCCGGGCCGATCATCGGGTTGCTCGTTGGCGATAAGTTTGGCGCGGCCGCGCAAGCGACGTCTGTACTGTTGCTACGGATCATGTCGATGAACATGCTGCTGTTTGCCGTCAGTAACGTCTTTGCTGGTATTTTACAAGCCCACAAGCAGTTCTTCGCCATCTCTATTGCGCCGATTCTCAACAACCTCGGTACGATCGCCGGCCTCCTCTGGCTCGTCCCAACCCTCGGCCCGGCTGGCGTTGCTTGGGGAGCCGTTGCCGGCGCGCTGCTGCACACGGGTATCCAAGCCCACGGTGCCTGGCGTCTCGGGTGGCGTCCGGGTCATGGCGTCGCGCGGGGGCATGATGGCGTCAAACAAATCGGCCGACTCCTGCTGCCGCGAACCATCGGCCAGTCAGTCACGCAGATTGATCAACTCGTCAACGTGCCGATTGCTACCCGGATTGGTCCGGCCAACCTGACGATCTTCCGTCGGGCCAATGTGCTTCAAGATTTTCCGAGCAGCATCGTTGGCGTTTCACTCGCGACTGTAGCTTTTCCTGTTTTTGTTGAACTGTTGTCACAGAACCGTCGCGAAGAATTCGTCAAACACTTTTCGCAAATCGTCCGGCAAATCATGTTCATCATCATTCCGATGACGGTGTTGTTCATCCAGCTGCGCGCCCAACTCGTCCGGCTGGCCTTTGGTTCGGACAAAGTCTCGTGGCCTGATACGATCGCCAGCGCCCAAACACTGGGGTTCTTCGCCCTCTCGTTCTTTGCCCAAGCACTCATTCCAGTTCTGGCGCGGTCGTTCTACGCCATGCAAGATACGAAAACGCCAGTCCGAATTACCTCGGTGGCGGTCGGACTCGATATCGTTGGGTCAATTTTCCTGGGCTCAGTCATGGGCGTGACCGGTTTGGCGCTCTCCTTCACCATTTCGAGCATTCTCAATGCCGGTTGGCTCTTTGTGGTGTTGCATAAGCGGATGGGACAGCTTGATGAACTCCGGATGTTCAGCTCGACCTTGAAAATTCTCGGCGTCACGATTCTCATGGCGCTCTGCGTCCAAGCTGCGAAGATGGTAGCGGTAGGATTTGGTGCCGACCTGAATACTGGCTTAGGCGTCTTCGTCCAGACGCTCACCGCCGGCGGAGTCGGTGTCGTGGCTTTTGTTCTCTTAGCAGCCCTCTTCAAACTCGATGAAGCCTCGCTCATCCGCACGGCCATAGAGCGGTTCTGGCAACTCGTGAAGAATGGGAACGGTCAAACAACGACACCGACAGGATGAAGCCGCTCTCAACGATCAGGAATTTCTGTATCATTGCCCACATTGACCATGGCAAGTCGACGCTGGCTGACCGTTTTTTGGAGTTGACGGGCACGGTCGCGAAGCGAGATATGCAGGAGCAGCTGTTGGACCAAATGGATATCGAACGAGAACGGGGGATCACGGTGAAACTCGCGCCGGTCCGCATGCAATGGCAGGGGATTGAACTCAACTTGATTGATACGCCCGGTCACGTTGATTTCTCTTATGAAGTGTCGCGCTCACTCGCCGCGGTAGAAGGCGCAATTCTCGTGGTCGACGCGACCCAAGGGATTCAAGCACAGACCCTGGCGAATCTCGACCTGGCTAAGCAGCAGGGCCTGGTCGTCATTCCCGTCATCAATAAGATTGATCTACCAAACGCAGATGTGGATCAGGTAGCCGACGACTTAGCTCGACTACTGCACATTCCGGATGACTCGATCCTGCGCGTCTCGGCGAAAACAGGTATCGGAGTGACGGCCATTCTTGACCGCGTCGTCCGCGATGTTCCACCGCCAACCGGTTCGGCCGAACGACCGCTGCGTGCCTTAATATTCGATTCCATGTTTGATACGTACCAAGGCGTCGTCACCTACGTCCGGGTCGTGGATGGCCAACTCCTGCCGCACCAGCACTTACAACTCATGGCGACCGCTTCGGCGACGCAGGCGCTTGATCTCGGTATGTTCACTCCGAAACGCGTACCAACGCCGACCCTCCAAGCTGGTGAAATCGGCTACATCGTCACCGGCTTGAAGGAAGTCGCCCAAGCGCGAGTTGGCGACACCATTACCGGTCAGCCGCCCAGTCACGAAGCCCTGCCGGGATACCGCGAGTTGAAACCCATGGTCTTCGCCGGGATCTTTACGCAAGCCGGGGATGAGTATCCGAAGCTGCGCGACGCGATGGGGAAACTGAAGTTGAACGATGCCGCGTTGAGTTTTGAGCCAGAGCAATCACCGGCGCTTGGCTTCGGTTTTCGCTGCGGCTTTCTCGGCCTCCTCCACCTTGACATTGTCCGCGAACGACTGCAGCGAGAGTACGGCATGGACGTTCTCGTGACCGTGCCCTCGGTCGGGTACCGGGTCTACCAACAGCACCAACCTGAACCACTCGTTGTTCGCAGCCCGCTCCAGTTACCAGATCCGTCAACGATCGCCCGGATTGAAGAACCGGTCATGAAGTTATCCGTCGTCACCCCAACGGATACCATTGGCGCCGTGATGCAGGCGACGCAGGACCGGCGCGGAACGTTTCTCGATATGGAGTACCTCGATCCGTCTCGGGCGGTCCTCCACTTCTCAATTCCGCTCGCCTCAATTTTGGTTGACTACTATGATATACTCAAGAGTGTCACGTCCGGGTACGCTTCGTTGAACTACGAACTCGATGGGTACCGTCCGGCCGACGTCGTCCGCATGGACATTCTCGTCGCCGGCGACATGGTTGAACCGCTTTCGACGATGGTCTACCGCGACTGGAGCCAGCGCGCCGGACGGAAAGTCGTTGAAGCGTTGAAAGAGCTCTTGCCGCGGCAAATGTTTGAGGTGAAGATCCAAGCCGCGATTGGCGGGAAGGTCATTGCTTCGGAGCGGCTGCCGGCGATGCGTAAAGACGTCACGGCTAAGCTCTACGGTGGCGATGTGACCCGGAAACGCAAACTCCTTGAGAAACAGAAAAAAGGCAAAGCCCGAATGAAAGCCATGGGCAAAGTCGATATACCACAATCAGCCTACCTCGCCGTTCTGAAACACTAACTCCAGAGCGGCAGGAGCGTAAAGCCGATCATGCTGATGACCATGATGATCGAGGCAACAATGACAATCCGGCGGGCAGTGCGATGCTTCATATCACAATCAGAAACGAATGAATCTCCACGACTATATTAGCAAACAACTGAAGGATCAGGAAGAGCTGGTCCGGATCGTCCGTCGTCACCCGATTGTCCTCGTGCCGGGTATCGGTTTCGGGACGCTCCTCGTGCTGGTAGATTTCTTCCTGATTGCCTGGTGGTTCCAGTATCGTCTCTGGGGCGTGAGCGGGTGGCTATTTATGCTGATTGTCGGCGGTCTCGTCATCGCCCGGACGATTTACGTGTGGTCGCATAACGCCATGGCGATTACGACCCGCCGAATTGTTGATATCAATCAGCGCGGTTTCTTCGAGCGCCACGTCGCGGAAGCGCCGTATGAAACGATCCAGGATGTTCGCTACACGGTCAAGGGTCTCTGGCCGACCATCTTCCACTTCGGTACGATTATTGTCCAAACGGCCGGCACGACCACGAATCTTGAGCTGACCGGTGTGAAACATCCGGTTGAACTGCAACAGGAGATCAGTGACTTGCAACGACAAGTTAATCCGGCCGGCGATGAGCTGTCAGCCAGCGAGCTCGTGGCGATGGTGGAACGCTTGAAGAAACACCTCGGCCCGGATGGTGTCCAGCGTCTCCTCAATACTTCCCCAACACGTCATGGCGAAACACGCAGCTAAACCCTGGATTCGACAGCCGAGCTGGTGGATCGTCGTCATCAGCGGAACCTTACTCGTGGTCTTCGTGATCGCCATTGTGCGCGAATTGATCAACGGCCACAACGTCAGCCAGCAAGTTGCCCGGTTGCGGGCGGAAGTTACGCAAGAGCAAGCCCAGCAGCGTCAACTGCAAGATCTCATCGAATACCTTGGCAGCCCGACGTTCCAAGAACAGGAAGCTCGGTTGAAACTTGGCTTGAAAAAAAGTGGCGAACGCGTTATTGTCGTACCGCCAGAGCCGAGCAATAGTAACACGAATGGCACCGACCAAGCGTCTGGCAGTTCAACCTCCAATGACGAAGCCAACGCTAGTCACGCCAGTCGTTGGTGGACCTACTTCTTCGGTCCGCAATTATCACCTCGAACGTAACACTATGCCAACCCTGCCATTATCGCCAGTCAAACGTTCGTTCCCGCCGCTTTGGCGCCGCCTGTTGCTGGCGTTGGTCGTGCTGGTTGTCGGCGCGTACCTCGTCGTTGCGGTGGGCGTCTATGGCTTCCAATGGCGGGGGACGAAGACTCAACGGGTCGCGCAATACGTACCGCTGCCGGTGGCGATGGTAA
>JACRFO010000070.1 GCA_016217865.1 Candidatus Kerfeldbacteria bacterium
AAGGAGATGCGGCGCTGCTGGGCCAATAGCGCCCACACGGCCGTCACCACGAAGTCGTGCATCAGCGACTTTGACTGCTTCGGTCGCTGCTCGGCCGATCAGGGCTTCTTGTGCGTCGTTGACGCTGATTGCCAAGCAGGTGCTACTGCACCGGCCTTTTCAACCACCAATGCTACGGGCCTGCTGGCCGCCGCCCCGAACAGCCGGCTCATCTGCGGCAACACCTCGAATAACGTTCCAGCCTCGCCGATAGCCTGCAACAGCATTGGTTGGCTGTCGTTCAACTCCAGCGACTTTTCGGACACAACGTTCGCTCCGTCGCCACCGGCACCGGCCAATACGAAGGTCGGGGTGAGTTACAACACCAACCACCTCGCCCACAATCCGAATTACCCGGTCGCTGACCGGGGGGCGCACGAGCTATCTGGGTGGGCACGGTTCATGACCCCGAACTTAACCGATAACCCAAACTACAGTAACAGCGGCTGGGTGAGCCTCCGCGGGAGCGCGACCGGCGCCAGTCCAAGCAGCAAGCTCTTTGCTTGTCGCGACTGTATTGGTGGACCAGGCGGCATGGCGACTGGCGGTAATAGCCAGATGAACTGTTCCTTCTGCCAAGACGAGGGGAATCAGAGCTGTGTAACGTCTGACACCGTTGACGGATTAGGCAATAAAGTTGCGAACTGTCACTACCTGTGTGAAGACGGGACTACGCCCTGTGTAACGAATAATCAGTGTGGCGGCATCGGTTCCGGTCAGTGCCGGGCGCCTGGGTACTGTACGGGCGATGGGACCACGGCATGCGCTAGCGATGGGCAGTGTACAAATAATGGTCGCTGCGCGACCGGCGCGATCTGCTCGACGAGCGGCAGTTCTTGCGACGCATATGGCGTCAATCTCGATACGGAGACCGGAAAATTCTACGGAAATGCCTGGAGTCAGGATTTCGGCTGGCTCGGATTCGAAAACGTCAGTCAAGGCGGATCGCGCATTCTCCAAACCCGACTGGGCGACATTTATGCTCGAGAACAAATTGGCAATAATGCCATCCCGGTCCCGAGCAGCCAACAGAATTGTAATGGAACATACTTGATCATTTCCAGTTCAACGATTACCAACTTCTGCTCGGTCCTCGGATCGGCTGTCGTCGGCGGTATTAACCCGCTCCAACCAAATAGTTCCTCAATCTCATTCCCGAGCGAGGGTAACGTGTTCCAGAACATCCTCGGACGGTTCGACCTCAAGGGTCTCGAGAAAGTCACCGATACGTCTGACCCGAACCGCCCAAAAAACAAGTACGGGATTGAGGTCCGGACAATGTCAGCGGCGAGCGGCGACGTATCGGCGTGGTTGAAGAGTCAGGCCGCGGGCCAAGGTAACCTCATTCCGAGCGGCCCGAACTTCATCCTCGGCGGTCGGGTGTACAAAATCGGCGATGATAACACCCACGGAACGTATACCCTCGATTCGTTAATTTCCTTCGCTAATAGCAATTCAGTCGCTGTGTCTGGATCGGGTGTACTCATCGTGAACGGTGACTTGGTGATCAATGTCACGGAGGACGCCCTGACCTATGCGAGCGGAAACGTCAATGACTTGCGGAAACTCGCTTCATTGACCGTTGTCGTCCGTGGGAACCTGACGCTCTCGAACTCTGTGAAGAACCTCGTTGGCGCGTACTACGTGACGGATAACCCAGCCACCACTCAAGTTGAAGGCGTCTTCGATACTGCCAGCGATCCTACCTCAAATAACGGTACCCAGCTCATACTCCGCGGGTTGGTAATTGCCCGGCAATTCCTCTTCCACCGTCAGACGGCCGGAACAATCGATAACCCGACGCCTTCCGAGCTGTTCATCTACGATGGCCGACTCCAATCAAACCCCTTGCCGGGGATGACCGACTTCGTCAACGCCTTGCCGACGGCGGTCACACCGGGCCCGTAGACTACCAGACCACTACTTTGACGGTGGGGGAATTTTGTGCTATACTCAAAGCCTTGATTCATTCCGTTCTCTGTCCCCCTCGATGGTCTAAACTAGAGGGTGCAGAAACGCCGTATGGCACAATTTAACCCAAAACAAAGTTTCGTCGGTATCGACATCGGTACCTCGAGTATCAAAGCCGTTCAGTTGGCCGCTGACAATCAGCGACCGCGTTTGATGACCTACGGATACCTCGAACAGTCGACCGACATTATCAAAAACGACACTCCAGCAGCTCGCGAAGTGGTGATCAGCGGCCTGAAGACGCTGATCCGGGAATCGAAGATCACGACGAACCGGGCGGTCACGGCCTTACCGAGCTTTACCGTCTTCAGCTCAATTATCAGCCTCCCGTTGATGACCCGAAAAGAACTCAACTCGGCCGTCAGGTGGGAAGCGAAGAAGTTCGTCCCGATGCCGATTGACGACCTTGTGCTAGACTGGAAACTCCTGAAGGAGAGTCATGAACTGAAACAACCTGCGGCCCAAACGCCGAAAAACCTTCGGGTCCTCATCACCGCTGCACCAAAGAGCCTCGTCAAACGGTACATCGACATTTTCCGGGCCGCCGGATTGCAAATCGTCAACTTGGAAACGGAGTCGCTGGCCTTGGAACGATCGCTGATCGGGACCGACCCAGCGCCGGTCATGATTGTCGATATTGGGGCGGCCGCCACCGACATCGCCGTTATCGTCGATGGTATCCCCTTGATCAACCGCAGCATCGACGTCGGCGGGAACTCGATGAGTAAGTCGATCGCCCAGAGCTTAAACATCGACCAGCAACGCGCTGAACAGTTCAAGCGCGATTTCGGCCTGAACGCCGGTCAGCAGAGCACGTCACAGATACCAAAGACCATCGAGTTCGTCATGAGTTCAATCGTCAACGAGATTCGGTTCGTACTCAACCTCTATCGCAATCAAAACACCGGCCCGATTGAACGGATTATTCTCTCGGGTGGATCGGCCTTCCTCCTCAATCTGCCGGAATTCCTTGAGAAAACCTTGTCGATCAAAACCTTCATCGGCGATCCGTGGGCTCGGGTTATCTACCCCGTCGAACTCAAGCCGGCTCTCCAGGAAATTGGTCCGCGCTTTGCCGCGGCGATCGGTCTGGCTATGCGTGAACTATCGCCTGCCTAACGTCCTATGCCTGAAGTCAATCTCTTAAAAGACACCGAACGCCTGGAACCAAATTCCGGTAAGAAGCCGGTCCCATCAGGGCCGCCAGAGTTGACGAACCCCTCGGTCGAAACGAGCAAAGGTTTGGGTGGCATGTTCCGCGCGTTGTTCAATCGGAAACCGCAGACTCTACCCGTCACCCCAGCGCCAAACGAGCAGGGGAAGATGAATACGAACCGGGCCTCGACAACCGAACGGATCTTGTCGGAGAAACGTGGCCGAGCGCCGGTCATACCGTTACCGGAAGACGAAGATTCCTCGTACAATGTGAACCTATTGTCCGAAGATCTGATCACGACGGTCAATCCGCGTCAGCGCATGATCCAACTCGGGTTGATCGCCATCGGCGCGGCGGTGCTCGTCGGTCTCGTCTACGGTGGGTTGATGTACTACGACACATCAGTCCGGAAGCAAATCAAAACAACGCAACAAGAACTGACCGACGTCCAGCGCCAGATTGCTACTCTCAAGACTGAACAGCAGACCATCGTCTCCTCGACGAAGAAACTTGAAGCGATTCGGTCCTTGATTGAGCACCACAGCCGCTGGACGAACTTCTTCCGGTTGCTCGAGAAGTACACCCTGCCGACAGTTACCTACGGCAACAGCTTTACAGCCAACCAGACCGGTGCCATTACCTTGTCAGCAAAAACGAACAGCTACGACGAAATCGCTAAGCAGTACTTGATTTGGCAGCAGCTCGTCGCCAATCACGAGTTCATCAGCACCTTCGCGATTACTGGTGCTAATGCCCAAGAAGTGAAGGATGGGACCGTCTACTCGTTCAACATGACCATGAGCGTGCTCCCATCCGTCCTCGCTAACTCGCTCGAGAATGATGCCGCCCTGCGCGGGGTCACCGCCACAATTCCGACGATTCCGGGAGGTCCAACACTATGACTAGACAAACGATTATCTCGAAACTGCTGATCGACTACTTCCGCTGGGTCGCGGGTGCAGTGGCTGTTGTCGTGATCGTTGTCGGATACATCCTACTGCTCTCACCGAAGATCAGCGAACTCCGGACGTCAGCCTTGAGTCAGCGGCTCCAAGCGCAAGAAACGCTCAAGACCGAACAGACGTACGCGGCTGCTTTGCAGGATTCAGTCAACAAATTTCACCAAGCCTTACCGGCCGACCAACTGAAGAAGGTTGACGATTTCATCCCGACTGAAGCTGACTTCCCGGGCTTACTGATGACGATCAAGAACATCGCCCAAGCCGCGAACTTGAGCCTGACCACGATCGCCGTTGGCCAGGTTGGTCAACTGGGCGCCGCCCCGGCTGGCGCTACTACGAACACCGAGACGACCGGCACCACTACCAATGCCGCCCAAGCCGCCACGGCGACCAACAGCGCAATCAAAACCCAGGACGTCTCGATTAGCGTCGCTGATGGTACGAGCTACGAGCAGTTCAAGAACTTCCTGAAGGTCGTCGAGTCGAGCCAGCGATTGTTCGACGTCGTCTCGCTGAACTTCGCAACTGATTCCGGCTCGACTACGACGTCTGATTGGACGTTCGTCCTCCGGACCTACTACTTGCCCGAAACGAAATAACCTATGGCGCTTGTCAAAAAACGATCTAACAGTAGTCGCCTGACGATCATCGGGACCGTCGTCGTCCTTGTCGCCGTCGTCGGTTTCCTCCTCTACCGGCAACTCTACCTCCTCCCTGGTCAGAATGGCGACAACACCAACGGTGCCGGCCGCGGCCGATCCGTCATTACGAATTTTGACGAATCCATTTTAAACGACAGCCGTTTCACGGAGCTGCAATCGTACGGGACTGAAATCACGGCCGATGCGAATATCGACGGTGGTCAGATTCAGCCTTTTCGATAACCTATGGCCGCGCCACACCTGACGACAACCCAGACTCTGGCGGACGTCTTGCTGTCCCAGAAAGCCCTCTCGGCCAGTAAGCTTGGCGAACTGCAGGCCCAAGCCCAGCAGAACCACGTCACGCTCGATGAAATCATCGAGCATGCCAACGTTGTCCGCGAAGAAGATCTCCTGAAGGCGAAGGGGATGCTGTACAACGTGCCCCCAGTCGACTTATTCGGAAAAATCGTCCGGGCGGAAATTTTGAATATCATACCCCAGGAACTGGCTATCAACTACAAGATGGCCGCTTTTGCTCGTGATGGAAATGATGTCTCGGTCGCGATGGCTGACCCGACGAACTTCCAAGCGCTCGAAGCGATTGAATTCATTGCCCGAAAGAATAATCTCCGGATCAAGTACTTCATCACATCGGAAGCCAGCCTGAAGTACATCTTCCGCCAGTACGAAAGCCTCTCGGCCGAAGTCGAAGAGGCGTTGAAAGGCGCCGAGGAAGGCGCGACGAAACAACTTGAAGATGTCGACCTGTCCGAACGCGGACTCGAAGAAGTCGTCAAGACAGCGCCAGTCTCGAAGATCGTTTCGGTCGTCCTTCGTCATGCGGTTGAAGGGAAAGCATCGGATGTCCACATTGAACCAGTCGGCAACGAAACCCGCGTTCGCTACCGGATTGACGGTATTCTCCACACCTCGCTGGTCCTGCCGAAACACGTCCACTCTTCGCTCGTCGCGCGCATCAAAGTACTTTCCAATTTGAAAATTGACGAAACACGTGTGCCGCAAGATGGTCGGTTCCGGATGACGATTGATGGTCGCGACGTTGACTACCGTGTCTCGACGCTGCCGCTGATCAACAACGAAAAGGTCGTGATGCGTATTCTCGACACGACCTCCAGCCTGATTGACCTAACGAACCTCGGCTTCGAAGGCCGCAACCTCGAAGTGATGAAAGAGGCGACGACTAGGTCCCATGGGATGTTCCTCATCACTGGTCCGACCGGATCCGGTAAGTCAACGACGCTGTACGCCCTCTTGAACATCATGAACGGCGAAGGGGTCAACATCATCACTCTCGAAGACCCGGTCGAGTACTACATGCAGGGGATTAACCAATCGCAAGTTAACCCAGAAGTCGGCTTGACCTTCGCCGCCGGTCTGCGTTCGATTCTCCGCCAAGACCCGGACATCATCATGGTTGGTGAAATCCGTGATAATGAAACAGCCGCCCTCGCTGTTCACGCTGCTTTGACCGGCCACATCGTCCTCTCGACGCTCCACACGAACGACGCCTTCGGCGCCGTCCCGCGGCTGATCGACATGAAAATTGAACCGTTCCTGATTGCCTCGTCGCTCAACGTCGTTATGGCCCAGCGGTTGGTCCGGCGGGTGTGTCAGTATTGCAAAGCGCCGATTGATATTCCCGTTGACCTCCAAACCGACGTCTTGAAGAACATCGAAACCTTGCCGAAATCAGCTTTGCCGACCGACGTCGGCTTGAAACCGCCGCTGAAGTTCTGGCAGGGTCAAGGCTGCGCACGCTGTGAAAACACCGGCTACAAAGGACGGGTATCCATTTCGGAAGTGCTCGAAGTCAACGAACAGATTAAGAAAATTATCGTTGGTGGCGGCGACCTGATCGACAATATCCAAAAAGCCTTCGTCGGCCAGGGTATGTACCTGATGAAACAAGACGGCATTTTCAAAGCCCTGCGTGGTCTAACAACGATTGAAGAAGTTTGGGACGCAACTCGCGCCTAATCACTACGCCCATGACCCCCACGAAAAAACCGGCACTCCTCCTCGTCGAAGACGACACGTTTCTGGCCGGTATGTACGTGACGAAACTGACGATGGAACACTTCACCGTTGAATTGGCCACCGACGGGCAAGCCGGCTTAGAGAAAGCCAAGGCGATGAAGCCCGACCTCATTTTGCTCGATGTCTTGCTGCCGAAACTGAATGGCTTCGACGTGCTCAAATCGCTTAAGGCCAACCCGGCGACGAAATCAATTCCGGTGATCCTCCTGACGAACCTCGGGCAGAAGAGTGATGTCGTTGAAGGACTTGATCTGGGAGCAGCCGATTATCTCATCAAGGCGCATTTCATGCCCTCGGAGGTTGTCGAAAAAATTAAGCAACACCTAGCAGGAATCCGTCGCAATGGGGACAACTGATAGCATCACCCTGACGCGGATACTGACTACTGCGGCCGGCTGGCACGCCTCCGACCTGCACTTTATCGTTGGGAATCAACCGTCGGTCCGGGTCGACGGGAAGTTGAAGATGCTCGAAGATGAGCAAATCGTCACACCGGAGTTCATCGAAGCCGTAGCGGCGATTGTCCTGAACGACCAACAACGGACCCAACTAGCTGCCCAGAAAGACGTCCTGGCCGCGTTCAGCCTCAACCCGCAAGTTCGCTTCAAAGTCACAGCCGTCTACCAACGCGGCTCGCTTGCCATTTCGCTGCACTTCATCGCGGCCTCGATTCGACGGCTTGAGGATTTAGCCTTGCCGGCGCCGGTCAGCCAGTTTCCCAACCTAACGAAAGGACTCGTCATCATCACCGGGCCATACGGATCCGGCAAGACGACAACCATGAACGCCATCGTCAACGCCATAAACGAAACGCGCGCGGCCAACATCGTCACCGTCGAGCAGCCCATTGAGTACCTCTTTGTCAATAACAAGAGCCTTATCGAACAGCGGGAAATCGGCCGTGATGCGCTGACGTCGGAGCAGGCGATTCTGGCCGCTAGTCGGGAGGACGTTGATGTCATCGTCGTATCGGAAGCGACGAGTTCCTCGGTGATCGAAGCGCTCCTGAATGCGGCCGAAGCCAGTCGCCTCGTTCTGACCACGATGGCGACGGATTCGGTCATCGGAACGATTGATAAAATTCTCAACAGCTTTCCGTCGGCTGATCTTCCGAAAATCCGGACGCAGTTGTCCTCGGTTCTCGGCGGGATTGTCAGCCAACGCCTCCTGCCGCGAATTGGTGGTGGGGAAGTCGCGGTGGCGGAAGTGATGGTTCCGACTGCGCCGACGCGGGCAGTCATTCGTGATGGCGCGCTGGTGCAATTGGCGAACGTCATCCAAACGTCGCGCGGTTCCGGTCTCGTTTCGCTCGATCGGCAATTGGCCCAGCTCGTGCAGTCTGGTACGATTACACTTGAAGACGCGCTCCAGAACGCCCAGGATCCAACCGTCTTGTCCACGCTCAAATCGACCTAGTCCATGCCTGTCTACGATTACAAAGCAAAAGACCCGAGCGGTGCGAGCGTCACCGGCGCCGTTGAAGCGCCGAATGACATTGTCGCCCAGGACACCTTGAAGGAACGGGGGCTCGTCGTTGTCGCGCTCAACGAACGGAAGAAGCACACGCTCTTCCAGTCGAGTTTAGGCTTCTTCAACCGCGTTCCGCGGAAAGACGTCGTGCTCTTTGCCCGGCAGTTGGCGGTCATGATTTCGGCGACAGTTCCAATCGTGCAATCGCTGCGCATCCTCGTTAAACAAACGTCAAACATCACCTTCAAGATTATCATTTCGGAAATCGCCGATGAAGTTGATGGCGGCGCAAAACTCTCTTCGAGCTTGGCCCGGTACCCGCAAGCGTTCTCCGATTTCTTTATCTACATGGTCCGCTCCGGCGAAACGACCGGTAAACTCGATGAAACGCTGAACTACTTGGCTGACCAGCAAGAAAAAGATTACGACCTCGAATCGAAAATCCGTGGCGCGATGATCTACCCGGCCTTCATCGTCGGCGCGATGGCCGTCATTGGTGTGTTGATGATGATTTTCGTCATTCCGAAACTGACCGGAGCGCTGATCGCTGGCGGAGCCGAATTGCCGGTCGCGACGAAGCTGCTGATCGGGTTGAGTAGTTTCCTGACGCATTTCTGGTGGCTGCTCATTGCGATCGGGGTCATCGTCTTCGTCTTCGGACGGCTCTACCTCCGGACGCCTAGCGGACGACGGCAGTTTGACGTCCTGAAGTTCCACTTGCCGATCTTCGGCGGAATTTTTGAAAAGATTTACCTCGTTCGGTTCTCCCGGAGTTTCTCAACGCTGATCGCCAGCGGTATTCCGGTCACGCGCGCCTTGGAAATCGTCGCCGACGTGATTGGGAATATCATCTACAAAGAACTGACGACCCAGACCATCACGGAAGTCGAAGCTGGTAATTCAATCGCCTCGGTCTTCATCCAGAGCAAAGTCGTCCCGCCGATGCTACCGCAGATGATGATCGTCGGCGAACAAACTGGTAAACTTGACCTCATTTTGGACAAACTAGCAGCGTTCTACGCGAAGGAATTGGAGAACCTCGTCGCCAACCTTGTCAGCATCATCGAGCCGCTCATCCTCGTCGTCATGGGTGTCGCCGTCGCCGTGATTGTTATGGCTGTCCTGCTGCCGATGTACAATTTGTCGAATGCGATTTCCTAGCGAGAAATGGCCAAAAGTGCTATACTAACTGTGGATAACAAAATATAACGTGAACGATAGGTAGACGCTGGGATCTAGTGATCAGAACGGATCCGTGATCTCTAGCCTCGTCTGTCTCTCGTTCATCTCCGGAAGGAGGTGAAACACATGACCACACAAAAGAAAGGATTTACGCTCATCGAACTGCTTGTCGTTATCGCCATCATTGGTATTCTTTCGGCGATTGGTTTGGTTTCCCTCAACGGCGCTCGTGAAAAAGCCCGGGACGCCCAACGTCAATCGGATATCGCTACGATGCGAACCGCGTTGCAGCTCTACACCGATGACCATACCAACCAGTACCCGACAGTTGCGGCAACTGGTGTCATTGAAGATGTCGGCGGAAACTTCGAAACCGCGATGGTAACGGAATACCTCCCGACGACGCCGGCTGCGACCGGTGCGGCTGGTGCTTGCGGCAATGCCAATAACTATTGGTATGCAGCAAACGGTACAAGCGGTACGTCGAACGACGCCACAACCTTTGCACTCGGCGCTCAACTCG